>JANNXI010000200.1:0-5925 GCA_031409495.1 Betaproteobacteria bacterium | reverse complement strand
GGTTGTAATCTCGTACCGCACCTTCCTGCGCGCCGTAGCGGGTCATGACGGTGGAATCAAGATCCAGTGTGATGCCGCTAATTGATAGCTGGCCAAACATCCACTGGTATAACGAATCCATCACGGACTCGTTGGTGCTGTGCGTGAATTTTTTAAATAAACGCATGACGGCTTTGAAATTAGCCATGCGTTTAAATCCAAATAATTGTCTCAAAACAGGGTCATGTCGGGTCACTTCCCCGTGCTCAAAGCGATTCGCACCGCACCAGACCGAAAGCATAAATTGGGTGATCAGTTGTTCCGGACGGTAACCCAGATTGCTGCCCGGTTGGGGCAACCCTGCGGCGCAAAGTGCTGATTCAAACCCAAGGTGATCGAGCATCCGATTCATGATGCCCATACCACCCCAAGCGGTGATCTCTTTGTCACTAAAACGCAGGTCAAAGTTCATCATTTCCCCCACACTGAAATCGCGATCATTTATTGTAGGTCAAAAGTAGGTAAAAGTGCATTTAAATCAATGGCTTGCGCTAATGGCTTCCATTAGGATTTGAGGCTACTGGAAAATGTCGAATAAATATCGTTATTAAAAACGTTTAAATCAGAATAAAAAAGCCCTGAAGACGCCCGATTTTAGGGCGCCTTCAGGGCATTATTTGCACATCTCGCATTCGTTTACAGCATCAAGTTTTAACCGTTTGGGCGCATTTCGTATTGGCAAATACACCCCACCAGCAGCGCCCTACCCCTCCGCTTACTTACTGCACCATATGCGTCAACACCGGCGTAGGTGTTTTGTTGCTGTCGGTAATGGCGGGGAAGTTGTACTTGTCGCCGCTGAAGCTCACCGATATTTTGTGCTCGCCGGCGCGCAAGCTTGCGGTGCTGCAGTTGGCTTGGTAGTAGCTATCATCGAGCCCAAAATCTAAGGTGAGCACTTGCTGTTGGCACCCTACAATTGGCAGGCCGTCTGCATAGAAGCTGATATAGACGGTGCCGGGCGATACGTTGTTTAAGCCCACAACGCCTATTGCTTGCCGCATGGTGGCTTTGAAGGTGGCGGGTTGGTCGGCGGTGCTGGTGCTCATCACTGGTGTGGTGTTGATTGGCGTAATGCGATTGCTGCCGGATACCGTGATGGTAGGAATAGCCGGTATAAAGCTGATGATTACAGTACATTCCCCACCAATTTCTGCGGTGCGATAGATGCTGCTGCCTGCACCCTGCGGTACGAGCGATGTTGATGTAATGATTCTGCCGCCGCAGGTGCCGGTGACGCTTGCCAAGTAGCGCGGGTTAGCGATGATGTTTAAGTCAATTGCGCTACTGAAGCCTACTTCGATTACGCCACCCGCGCCGTTGCTTCCACCTACACCATACGGGCTAACGCTGCCGTTGGCGGCGGCGGGATTGCTTGGTGTTTGCGATGTAGCGGCTGGCGCTGCTACTGGTCTTAAGGTGAGTGTGATCGGTGGCAAGCTTACCGGTACTGTTGGTAGCGTTGTTGATCCTGGTGGCACAACGGGTGGTACGACCGGCGGCACGACTGGAGGAATCACAACCGGTGGAACAACAATCGCTGGCGGTGGGGCACCGACTGCAATCACCACATGCGTGAGCGCTTGCGTAGGTGTAGCCGTAGCGCTGGTAGTGGCTGGGAAGTTGTAGTTATCGCCGCTGAAGTTTGCGGTAATTACTTTATTACCAAGGCTTAGCGTGCTGGTGGTGCAGCTTGCATTCAACAGTGTTTCATCGGCCACAAAGATACGGATAATGGCTTGCTGTTCACAGCCTGCAATAGCAACACCATCGGCCTGAAAGGCAATAAATACGGGCGTTGTGGCGGTATTGAAGAAGTTTAATACGCCAATCGCGCCCGTTAACTTTGCAGTGAATGTAGCTGGTGCGCCTACTTCAGTAAAGCTTTGTGCAGGCGTTGCGTTTGGTAGCGTAGCAATGCTGCTGCCGGACACGGTGATAACGGGTTGCACGGCACGGAAGCTCACCACAATGGCGCAATCGCCGTTGGTGGCATCAGTACGATAGATTGAGTTGCCCGCGCCCTGTGGTACCAGCGCAACTGAAGTAATAATGCGTCCTAAACAGCTGCCGCCCACTGCGGCAACATGGCGCGGGTTGGCCGTAATCATGACGTCAAGCGACCCGCCGTAGCTGATTTGCGTGATGCCAAGCGGCGTCGCAGTGCCGCCGGTTGGAACGCCGCTTAAACTTACCGTGATATTTGCTGGCGGGTTATATGACGCGCTGTTGTTGCCTACGACGGGATCGGTAAAGCCAGGAGGTGCCGCGATCGTCGCCGTGTTGGAGAGTGTGCCGGATGAGACGGCCGTACAAACCGCAGTAAATGTTACTGTGCCGCCAACGGTAAGATCGACCGATTGATTGATGTTGCCCGTCCCCGTGGCGGTGGTCGCAACCACGTCGCTCGGTCTGGGGATGGTTCCCCCATTGGACCCCGCGCCGGTCCATGTACACGTGAGCGCTGCAGGGAAGGTATCCGTCACAGTTACACCGAACGCGTTTGTGGGCCCTGCGTTGGTGGCTGTAATGGTATAGGTGACGGCGTCCCCCACCGACACGGATGGCACGCCGCCGCTGAGGCTGATACCCAGATCCGCTTCTGCTGGGCTGCTGACCACGAGCGTATAAAGCTGGTTTGGCGCTCCCCCGCTGTTGACCTCGTGTACAACTACAGTGAATGGCTGACCGGCAGGAACGTCAACGCCGAATGAAAAGGTCGCGTTTCTTGCAATACTGCTTCCGGGGTCTCCCAAGTAACCCGTCCCAACGTTGGCGGGATCGAAATTGCCGTAGGCAGCGACGAATAAATTGGTACTGCCAGGAAGCAAGGTGGTCAAGCTCACAACAACGCAGCGCGCCGTAGGTGCCGCCGGAAAGGTGTGCGCATCATATTGTCGGGCACCCGTCGTCGCAAAAGTGCCCGGAAATGCTTTGGCCGTCCCGCATTTGGACACGACTGCAAAGCGATTCATGCGGCCTGTTTGCGTGCCGGTTGCAGACGTGTATTGGGCTGAGGCAGCAGGTGCGGTGGTATCGAGCGTTTCGTTGATCGTCCTCGTCACGTTTTGCGCTTGGGCACCCAAGGCAAAACTTGCTATTAACGCAGCGGCAAAATTTGCCACTGTGGCGCGTGTGTGGTTTCGAACGATTGGTGCATTTCTCATTACTTCTCCTTTAATGATGTGTAAACCCAACCGTAAAGCGCGACTGAACGCGATGCTGGCCGCCAAGGAACGGGCGCGGAAAGACTGGCGGTTGTGATTAGCGGCTGAATTGATTGCTGTAGTCATGGCGGAATCTATTTTGGTTATTGGGCGTTTTTATGAAGCAGTAATTACATTTACGCGGCTGTTGCTGGTGTCTTGCCAAAAACGCATATTGGCATAGTTAGCAAAAAGGTCTGGCGGTAAGATAGTGGTGCGGGATTCAAACGATACTTCATTGCAAAGTGGTGGAGAAGGTGTTGGCGAAGGCCTTGGGGATGCGATGGAGCTTGAGCATTGGGTTATCTTGTTTAAGAAACTGGCGGTTTAGCGTAACAAAGTGCAGGGTGGTGATTCGGATTTGGTGGTACTCACGTGGCGAGGCGAGCGTGGAGTTACTATCTGCGGCGCAACTTCAAATTAAGAACAACAGCGGTTTGCGCCAGCAAAGTCGAAATCTTGTGACTATTCGATGCAAACCCCACGAAATTTCGACCCATTTTAACTTAACGTAATTTTGGTACCCAAACTCTCACGGCGTTGAAAATATATATTTGTGTGGGCTGGTGGCGTGGGCAGGGTCACCAATCACCACACAATTGTCGGTGTGATATTTGGGCATGATCACATCAGCATGATGCGCCCACGTAAGTTGTGCGGCGTCAGTAATTTGAGTGCCATGAGGGTCAGACTCCATTTATTTGATGTACGCAATCACACGTAATTCCAACCAATGCGGCATTTTGTCGATTAACAACAGAACGGCACGCCTTCCTCGATTTTTTTGTTTGCGGTCAACCGCAGCATATTATTCAGCGCGGTAACAACCGCCAGACTATCTTTGCGGCTGCGCGTGCATCGGGGTCTAGTCTTTTAACATCACATTTGCGTCGAATAAATGCCATAAACACAATCAAAAAATAAGCCGAAGATGCCCTATACTAGGGCATCTATAGGCATTATGTAGAGACTAAAAAACACTCAAAATCAGCTTCATAACACATCATCAATTTATCAAAAACTATGCTAATCCCGCACAATACCATCAGCAAAATCGTGGCACCTCAACGCCAACTTGTAACAAACCACGCGTTAGCCGCCAATGATTGTTGCCATAACCAAGTCAGCAGCAAGTTATTCGCCGTGCCCAGCAGTGGTAGCAGTGGCAACAACAAGAGGCATTAAATAAGCAAGATACCGGCTTGACTGGCCGTTGCAGGACTTGGTGGCGCTGTTGCTGTTGCACAGCATTAAATCTTTCGATGCGCTTGTGATTGACAAAAGCTATTAAAACAATTCAATTGATTGATTGGCTTTATTCAAATTAGACGGATAAACTCCGTCCACCAAATAAATCGCGTAAAAATATTTACGTCAGTCTTTTTAATTTTTACTCACCTTTTATCATCACCAACCTTAAGAAAGAAAGCAAAATGTCGTTAATCAATACGCAAGTAAAACCCTTCAAAACACAAGCCTTCCACAACGGTAAGTTTGTTGAGGTGACAGAAAAAAATCTGCACGGCAAATGGTCCGTCATGATTTTTATGCCTGCAGCATTTACGTTTAATTGCCCTACCGAAGTTGAAGATGCGGCCAAGCACTACGAAGATTTTCAAAAAGCGGGCGCTGAAGTTTATATCGTCACGACCGATACCCATTTTTCGCATAAGGTCTGGCATGAGACATCCCCTGCTGTGGGTTTAGCTAAATTCCCGCTTGTGGGCGACCCAACACACCAGCTAACGCGCGCATTTGACGTGCATATTGAAGAAGAAGGTTTAGCCTTGCGCGGCACATTTGTGATCAACGCCAACGGTGTGATTAAAACTGCAGAAGTACACGACAACGCCATTGCACGCGATGTTTCGGAGACCCTGCGTAAACTTCGCGCCGCACAGTATGTTGAGAAAAACCCTGGCCAAGTGTGCCCAGCTAAATGGAACGAAGGCGCTAAGACCATTACGCCATCACTTGATCTAGTCGGCAAGATTTAGTTTTAATTTTTCACTTTGATATAAAGCCTTAAGACGCGGCGCGTTGTTTAAAATTGACTCATTTAAATCAACGCGCCTCACTTAGCGCTTTAAACCCCGTCGGCGATATTGCCAAAAAAGAAATTGGAGTTACACATGCTTGATGCACAACTTAAAGAACAGCTACATGCGTATTTGGGTAAAATTCAGCGTCCTATCACCCTAACGGCTTCGCTAGACGCTAGTCCTGCCGCGCAAGAAATGCGCGATCTGTTGCAGCAGATTGCTTCCCTTTCTGACAAAGTAATTTTAAACGAGTCGGGCACAGACGCGCGCAAACCCAGCTTTGTGGTGTCGCCTGCGGGTCAGACCCACGGCGTGCGATTTGCAGCCGTTCCGCTAGGTCATGAATTCACCACCTTAGTGCTGGCGCTGTTGTGGACAGGCGGGCATCCGCCGAAGGTAGGCCAAGAAATTATTGACCGTATCGTCTCGCTAGAAACGGATTGCGATTTTGAGGCCTACATTAGCTTGTCGTGTCATAATTGCCCTGATGTTGCCCAAGCGCTAGCATTGATGGCAACACTCAACCCACGTATCAAGGCTACTATTATTGACGGCGGCCTATACCAAAACGAAGTGGAAAGTCGTCAAGTAATGGCGGTGCCTAAGGTGTATTTGAACGGAGAAAATTTCGGCTCAGG
>JANNXI010000199.1:0-9191 GCA_031409495.1 Betaproteobacteria bacterium | reverse complement strand
TTTTAGGGCTATCACCCATCACCCGATCCGCGGGTTTTAGATGATTATTCACGGCGGTGAGGAAGCTGGCGCGGTTAAAGGGCTTGATCAAGAAGTCAGCGGCACCCGCCCCAAACACGGCCGAAAACGCTTTTGGATCATTATGGGACGACATCACCACAATGGGTACTGCGCGCGTCGTCTCGCTGCCTTTGACAGCTTGCGTAAGCCCAAAGCCACAAACTTTCGGCATATGCAGGTCAGTCAGGACAAGATCAGGTATGAAGCCAGTTTGCAGCAAAGCCACCGCCAGTTCTCCATTTTCGACTACGGTAACGTCGTGGCCTTCTTTACGCAAAATGTGCAGCGCGTATTCGCGGATGGTGGCATCATCGTCAACAACTAAAATTCTTTTCATACTGACTTTCTTATCTGCTGTCTCTTAATCTTCAATTTTTACACGGTCTTTGTTAGTGCTTGCTGCGTGCGAGAAACGCATTCTAAAGCTAGCAGCTGAAAACACCGCTCTCTTAAGCGCTTACTTGCTACATCTCCAGCTTTGGACGCCAAATACGGCGTTAGACTCTAAAGATGTGGCCTACAGGATAGTCGTTAACACCAAAAAAGTCCTAGGATTTGGCGGCGAAGTTACAAAGTTTCAGATTACGGCGCAATCAAAGTGGCTGTAGAGTGCCGTATTAAGGGCGTCTTGGAGGAGTTTTGCGTGCTTCGCGGTGGTGTGGCACCGATGCAAAGAGAGTATTGGAGCGGGTGAAGGGAATCGAACCCTCGTCGTAAGCTTGGGAAGCTTCTGCTCTGCCATTGAGCTACACCCGCAGACTGTATTGGCTAGTGTAGCCCGAATGCAGAGCTTTTTCTAGGACAAAAAACTTCCTTGTTTGTAGTTTAGAGGTTTTGGACTAGTTTTGTCTGCTAGACTGCGCACGCCGTGGGGTTTCCCTAGTGCACACGTTGAGGCGAGCCGATACGTGTTTATGCGTGGTTAAGCCCAGTCACCGCGCTGTTTATTCTATTTATTTTTGTCGTTCCTGACTGGCGCACGCGATAAGTGTGTGGCAACGACGCTTACAGGAATGTCATGACTACATTTGCAGATCTCGGCCTAGCCGAGCCGATTTTACGTGCGCTCACTGAGCGGGGCTACACCACGCCAACCCCTATTCAATTGCAGGCGATTCCTGCTGTAATGAGCGGTGGCGATTTGCTGGCAGGTGCTCAAACTGGCACAGGCAAAACCGCGGGATTTACCTTACCAATTTTGCAGCGCTTGATCAGCACAGAAGCTAAGCCCCACGCTAGCGGTAAAATGCCGATTCGCGTGTTAGCGCTTACACCCACGCGGGAGCTTGCAGCACAAGTGCAAGAAAGTATTGCCGATTACGGCAAACATTTGCCATTGAGCACGATGGTGATGTTTGGAGGGGTGAGTATCAACCCGCAGATTTCGCAATTGCGCCGACGCGTGGATATTTTAGTGGCAACCCCTGGCCGCTTGCTTGATCACGTTTCCCAGCGGACGGTGGACTTATCAAAAGTAGAAATTTTGGTGCTTGATGAAGCCGACCGCATGTTGGACATGGGTTTTTTGCCAGATATTAAGCGCGTATTGGCGCTGCTGCCAAAAGCCCGTCAAAACTTGCTGTTTTCTGCGACGTTTTCAAACGAAATTAAAACTCTGGCCGATGGGCTATTGAATAAACCTGCGTTGATCGAAGTGGCGCGCCGCAATGCGACGGCGGAATTAATAACGCAGCAAATTTATCGGGTTGATCGTGAACGTAAGCGCGAGCTATTGGCGCATTTAATTTCCGAAAATAACTGGAAGCAGGTACTTATTTTTACCCGTACCAAGCACGGCGCGAATCGCTTGGCCGAACATTTAGAAAAGCACAATATTTCAGCACTGGCAATTCACGGTAACAAGAGCCAAGGCGCGCGTACTCGGGCGTTGTCGGAATTTAAGTCTGGCAGCCTTACCGCACTAGTTGCGACCGATATTGCAGCTCGCGGTATCGATATTAGTGAGCTACCACATGTGGTGAACTACGAGCTACCGAATGTGGCGGAAGACTATGTGCATCGTATCGGCCGAACCGGTCGTGCGGGCACGATGGGCGAAGCGATTTCATTGGTTTGTAAAGATGAAAATGACTTTTTAAAGGGCATTGAACGCCTGATTAAAATTGATATTCCCTCTTCCATTGTTCCTGGGTTTGAACTAGACCCGAACGAAAAGCCAGAACCGATTGTATTGGGTCGCGCCAATACTGGCCGCGGCGGCGGCGGTAGAGGTGCAGGCGGTGGACGTGGCGCCAGTGGTGGCGGACAGGGTCGCGAGCAACCAGGGGGCGGCCGTTCGGGTTCAGGCGCTGCGGGTAGCGGACGTTCTGCTGGTGCCGGTGCTGGCGGCAAACCAAAAGCGGCGGCGGCAGCGCCGCCCGGTAACCGCGGACCGCAACCACGAGGTAATGCGGGTGGTGGCGGTAGCCGCCGTAGTGGTGGCGGGGGTGGTGGGAGTGGTAGCGGCGGCTCTGGTGGTGGCTTCGGACGCAGTTAAACCGCTATTATTGCGCTAATTTCAGCAAAAAAATGCCTGTAGACACCCTAAATTCGGGCATCTATAGGCACTTTTAATTCATGCGTTGGCGTGGAAAACGCGTGGCTATTAGGTCGTTCCCGATCAACGAGGGATCAAACTACTTTTTACCCGCAGACTGCCCTAATTTGCTGCAATGTTGTTGCACCCTGCAGCGTTTTTTCAATGCCGTCTTGTTTTAGGGTTTGCATGCCATCACTGATGGCTTGGTTCCGTAAGTCGGCCGCATTGGCGCGACGGTGGATGAGCTTTTTGGTCTCTGGCGTTGCCTCCATTAGCTCATATAAGGCCATGCGTCCCTTATAGCCGGTGTTATTGCATTGATTGCAGCCGTTGGCTACCGGGAAATAAATAGGGTGGGCAGATTTATCGTTGTGCGTTGTTTCCTCAATTTTAAATAAATTGGTGGGTTTGGTATGGCCATAATGCAGGCGCCAGTTCGCAATAATATTGGCTGGTGCAATCGGCGTGCCTTCACAATACTCTTCTGCCAACTGACGAAGCTCTTGATTGCTAGATTCGCGCCAGGTTCCGCATTCTGGGCAAATTCTACGCGCTAGGCGCTGGCCTACTACCCCGACTAATGAATCGCCAAAATTAAACGCGTCTAAACCTAGCTCCAGCAGACGCGTCACGGTTTCGGGCGCGCTGTTGGTATGCAAGGTGGAAAACACTAAATGGCCAGTGAGCGATGCTTCTACAGCAATGGCCGCTGTTTCTTTGTCACGCATTTCGCCAATCATAATCACATCGGGATCAGCCCGCAAAAATGCGCGCATAGCATCTGCAAACGTGTAGCCAGCGCGCGGCTGCACTTGCACTTGACTCAACCCTTCTTGGGTAATTTCAACTGGGTCTTCAGCCGTCCAGATTTTGCGATCTGGCGTGTTAATTTGCCGAATAATGGCGTGCAACGTCGTAGTTTTACCCGAACCTGTGGGGCCGCAAACGAGCAATAAGCCGTGCGGCCGGGTGAGCATGCGCATCAGCGTAGCCAAAGCATCTTCACCCAAACCAATGGCATCTAATTTGCGTGCTTGACTCGAACTCAATAGCCTTAAAATAACCGATTCCATGCCACCGTTGGTGGGCACGGTGGCAATCCGCAGCTCAAGCTTTACGGGCGCATACTTAGAAAAATCAATCTTGCCATCTTGCGGTTTGCGGCGCTCAGAGATATCCAAGTTCGACATAATTTTTAAGCGCGAAACAATCGCATTCACAAACCGCGCGGGAATCTCGGTGTAGTCGATCAGTCCACCATCAATACGCATGCGAATACGGAGTTTTCGGCCCGCAGCTACAGGATCAAAGTGGATGTCGGAAGCCCCTTTTTCACGGGCATCAAGAATAATCTTATTGACCAGTTTGACCAGCGCATTGTCGTTCTCGTGTACTGGCAGTCCTTCGGCTGCGTCCATCGCGGGCGCAAATTCCTCGCTCAACTGATTGGTAATGCTGTGTAAATCCCCACTATCAAATTCTAAGCTGCCGTCGGCAAAGCTTTCTGCATTACCGTTTTCGCTATTGCGGCTGTTACCGTCTTCGAGCTGCCAATAGGCTTGTTTTTGGTTTTTAGCCAATGCGGGCTTTATATCTACCCACTGCGCGAGTACCGGCGTAACTTTATAGCCGCACGCAAAACGAATGGCTTCAAAGGCCTCACTAGCCATGGGATTATCCATGGCCACCACTAAATTGCCTTTGTGTACCAGTATGGGGATAAAGCGATATTTAAAGCAGAGTGCAACCGGTACTTTGTCGCGAATTTCGTCATCAACTTCGTACTTGCGCAAATCTACTTGCGGAATGCCCAAACGTTTGGCCATCACCCCTTTGATTTCATCGGTAGTGAGAAGCTTTAAATCTACCAATACTTCACCCAGCGGTTTACCCGGCGTTGCCCGCTGCTTAACGAGCGCCGCATCAATTTGCTCGCGCGTGAGTAGCCCAAGCTCGACGATGGCATGCCCAAGGGGCTTTATCTCGCTACTGTTAAGTTTTTCTAAACTGCTTACCAACTCTTTTACGTTGGAGACCCGCGCTGGGTGTAGTTCTAACGGCGCAGCGGGTTCAGGTTTAGTGACGGCACGATCCTTTTGCCGCGTAAAACTCGCGAGCGATCCCGTTGGCACTGGTGCTGGTGCACCACTGCTTTCGACCAAACTGAGCGCAGGCACTGCGTTATTGGCGCCAGGAACCGCCGTTTCGGGCTCTAAACTTAACGAAAATTTGCCCGATGATGGTTTATTGGGCCGTGCGCCTGGAGCGACGACGGTCTTGTCGGCAACCGGATTTTCGGCTTTGGCGAGCGTTGTTGCTAACTCAGCAACGGCTGTAAACTCAAGTGAAAACAAGCCCGTTAAACTCACGCGGGGCAAAAACATGCGTCCTATTTTGCCATCTGTTTGGCGCGGAAATAAATAGGTGCCGCCTTCAGTTTCTAGGTTTTCGAGCGTTTCACCACTAAGTAGCAGTTGCTGGCCGCTGCGCAAATAAAATGCCTGTGGTTCGCTGGTATTGTGCGGCACGAATTCATTTTGTGCGCTGACGGGTTCTGGTTCAAGAGACAAGGTGCGCGTTAAATGGAGTACCAAAAAATCCGCAAAACGCACCATGCGCGGGGCTTCTTCAGCTGAAGTGCGAAACACCAACGACTTTCGCGGAATTGAAATTTCTACCAAATAGCCCGTTAAAGCAGCACCCGTGCGCCTATCCAACCGACAAGGCTCTTCACCATTAATGCTCAATTGTTGCGCAATATTTTGCAGCGCGGCATCTGCGGTCTCGACGTCTTCGCTAGCAGTTAAACACCACCCTGCAGGCATTGGCCACATCGTGGACACGCCATTTGCAACAACAGGAAGGGGCTTTGCGAGTTCGGGGGTCACAGTGTTTGGGGCCTATTTTGTTTTTATATTATTTGAAAGTCGGAAAAACTAAAGCTTACACCGCAAATTACCGAAATTTGTCCAAACGGTGTGAAAAATCGCATTACTTTATCGAAACATTCACTACATTACGCCAACTTTGCTCACCTGAACAGGTGAGACTTGTGTCTTCTTGTGCCTTATAACTGAAAACGCTCCGTTAGAGGTCGGTATTACTCTCCTGACACAAAAATTGCCGCGCGGCCTCTGCAGACGCCAAGCGGTTAATCCGCCTTTAGCAGCAATAAATTATCCCGATGAATGAGTTCGGCTTCAGCCATATAGCCAAGCTGCGTCATGATTTCAGCTGAAGGCTTGCCAGCAATGAGCTTAGCTTCAAACGCGGCGTAATTAGCCAATCCACGGGCAATTTCGGCGCCATCTCCATTCGTTACGCTCACCAAATCACCGCGACTAAACTGGCCTTCTACCCTGGTAACACCTACTGGTAACAAGCTCTTACCAGACTGCTGCAAGGCCTTGGTAGCGCCCGCATCAAGCACGACGGTACCACTAGTTTTTAAATGCCCGGCAAGCCATGTTTTACGGGCATCTAGGGGTGATGCGCTCGCCGTTAAACGGGTGCCAACAGCCACGCCCTGACGCAAACGCAACAACACATCCGGCTCGCGCCCATAAACGATGATTGTGGAAGCACCCGATAGCGCTGCGCGCTTGGCCGCTAATACTTTTGTTAGCATGCCACCGCGCCCTAGTGCACTACCTGCGCCACCGGCCATTTTTTCTAAATGCGGCTCGCCAGCTTTGGCTTGCGCCACTAACGTTGCCGTCGGGTCACGGCGCGGATCAGCCGTGTATAAACCTTGCTGATCAGTCAAAATCACCAGCATGTCGGCGTCAATTAGATTAGTCACCAAGGCACCCAAGGTGTCATTATCGCCAAACTTAATTTCGTCTGTCACCACGGTGTCGTTTTCATTGATGATCGGCACAACACTTAGGCTGAGCAGGGTATTAAGGGCAGACCGCGCATTGAGATAACGGTTTCGGTCCGCTAAGTCGTCGTGGGTGAGCAAGACCTGCGCGGTGGCAATGTCGTGCGCCCGAAAGTAGCTCTCATAAGCCTGCACCAAACCCATTTGACCGACGGCCGCTGCTGCCTGCAGTTGATTAATTTCAACCGGCCGTTTAGTCCAGCCCAAACGCTGCATACCTTCCGCAATCGCCCCGCTAGACACTAACAGCACCTCCACACCTTGCGCACGCAAAGCCGCTATTTGTCGCACCCAATCCTGCATGGCGACAGCATCAATCCCCGCACCGTTGTTGGTGATAAGGGTCGAACCTATTTTAACGACGATACGCTTGCTGGTTTGCATCTTAAGTTGATTTTTTAACTGGTTTTTTAGCAACAACTTTTACCGTTTTTTTATCATCCAACTTCGCTACAGCCGCTGATTTAGGCCTTCTTGGCAAAGGTGTGGGTGCTGCGGCTTTCTCAGCTGCAGCTGCTAACTTTGCCGCCTCAGCAGCAGCCTCGGCTTTTTCAGCAGCAATTTCAGCCGCCTTTTTAGCGATTTCTAAGTGATCCATAATGGCGAACGTTAAAGCTGCACAGCCATCGGCGTTAATACCCGAAATCACAAAATGCGGGCCTTTCCATTTAAGCGCTTTTACAATCGCCTCAACACGCAATTTAGCTTCTGCAGGCTCAAGCAAGTCGGTTTTATTAAGCACCAACCAGCGGGTTTTTTTAGCGAGCTCAGCATCGTATTTTTTTAATTCTAGCGCGAGTGCTTTTACCTCAGCTGTTGCTTGCTTTACGGGATCAGCATCAGTTACAAACGGCGCAATATCCACCAAATGCAGTAACACGTTGGTGCGCTGCAGGTGCTTTAAAAATTGATGACCTAAACCCGCACCTTCGGCTGCACCTTCAATTAAACCCGGCACGTCTGCGATCACAAAGCTGCGATTCTCTCCTACCCGCACAACGCCTAAATTAGGGTGCAAGGTGGTGAAAGGATAATCCGCTACCTTGGGGCGTGCTGCCGAAACGGCGCGGATAAAGGTAGATTTCCCGGCGTTAGGCATACCCAATAACCCAACATCGGCCAACACTTTTAGCTCAAACTGAATATCGCGGCTTTGGCCGTCTTCGCCCTTCGTGGTTTGACGTGGTGCACGATTGGTAGAAGATTTAAAGTGAATATTGCCCAAGCCACCTTTACCACCGTGACCGATAATCACGGTTTGGCCATCAGCCGTTAAATCGGCCAACTGATTTTGTGTGCCTAAGTCTAGAATTACCGTGCCCACTGGCACGCGCAAGTTAATATCATCTGCGCCACGGCCATTACAGCCTGCGCCGCGTCCCGGTTCCCCGTTTTTCGCGCGGAATAGGCGCGTGAAACGGTAATCAACCAAAGTATTAATATTTTTGTCGGCCACCACGTTAATCGTGCCGCCACGCCCGCCGTCGCCACCGTCTGGGCCACCTTTGGGAATGTGCTTTTCGCGCCGCATCGATGCGGAACCGTTGCCGCCCTTGCCTGCGTGGATTTCAATTCTTGCTTCGTCTATAAATTTCATGGTTTACCGCCATTCAACGTAGTGCGTTTTACTTCTACAGATGCGTGATCAAATTACCAATAAAAAAGCCCCGAAGATGACGCCTCGGGGCCCTTCTAAACCAAAGTGCCTTAGCGTGTGCTACGGCAATTTAGGCTGCAACAATATTTACTGTCGAGCGTTGTTTCTCGCCCTTAACTGTAAATGCCACTTTGCCTGTCATTAAAGCAAACAAAGTGTGATCTTTGCCCATGCCGACGTTTTCGCCCGCATGAAACCGAGTGCCGCGCTGACGCACGATGATGGAACCGGCGTTGATTAACTCACCGCCAAATGCCTTCACACCCAACCGTTTTGATTCTGAATCGCGGCCGTTACGAGAACTACCGCCTGCTTTTTTATGTGCCATGGTCGATTATCTCCTTAGCTTTTGTCTACGCCACCGGTAAGCTCGTCTTGCAATTTCTTGAGCTCATCGAACTTGCCATCACGCGCCAAAGCGGCTTGTGCTGGCCAAGAGTCTGGCTTATGGATGGAATAGCGAGGGCCAGCTGCCTTCAAAATTTCGGCAAGCTTTTCAGTCTTTGCATCTGCTAAATTTGCGAAAGTGACGATGCCGTCAGCGATCAACAAACCAGAGATTTTAGGACCAATACCTTCGATTTTTGTAAGGTCATCACCTTTAGAACCAGCTTTAGCCTTTGGGGCTACTGTTGGCGCTGCAGCGGTTTCCACCTTAGCAACAGGTGCGTTAATAACGCCACCATAAACAGCTTCAGCAATCACGGAAGCGCCATCAAAAATCGAACCGATAAACAACTCGGTATAATTTTGACGATGACCCTGGCGTTTTTGATAATGCTTACGACGACGCATTTTGAAAATACGTACTTTATCAGCACGTCCATCAGAAACGACTGTAGCGGAAACGCGCGCGCCGGACACGAGTGGTTTACCAATGGTAACGGCAACGCCGTTTGACACCATCAACACCTGATCGAGTACAACTTGCGAGCCCACTTCTGCCGGTATCTGTTCTACTTTTAGTTTTTCACCAGCGGCAACACGATATTGCTTGCCCCCAGTTTTTATGACCGCATACATGGTTAAACTCCTGAAAATTTTCAAAGGTA
>JANNXI010000198.1:0-68802 GCA_031409495.1 Betaproteobacteria bacterium | reverse complement strand
TGGCTGAAGACGCCCTAAATTAGGGCATCTTCAGCCATCAAATGCAACCTAAAACGGCTGCCTTACCAAATCAATTGTGCCCGCCACGCCCTTTAAGGTGTAGCGCATCGTCGCGGTTTGGCCGTTAGCAAAATTAAACGCCGCTTCCCCAACTGGCGTTAGTGCCAATGCGCCGTTATTAAACGTCGTGCCATCAAACGTAGCGCCTTTGGTCTCAAAAAGTTGCGTGGTGCAGCTAATACCATCCGTCATCACGCATCTGTCGCCCACGTACCACTTTGTGTTGCCTGCTGCGTCGTACGTAAACCAGCCAACAAAAGCGATGCTGGATGGATAGTTTTGGTTAAAAAATATGCCTTGCCCATTTGTTCTGGCGTTCCACCAAAGGCCTGATAGTCCAGTTGACGTGAGCGGGGTAATCGCTGTTGCTGGTACTACATTTATACTGGTTTCAGCAGTGGTAACCTCTGCAGGATTGCAATCTCGGGTTTCACCGGTTGCTGGTCGCGCATCAGGGCTACTAATTCGAAAATTACGCACACCAGGAGTTGCGAAGCCTTTCATCATGATGCCAAAATAGCCGTTGCCATCTTCGGTGTACCCGCTAGGTATAACGGTAACGCCGTTAATGGCCACGCTATAACGCATTTTGAACGGTGGTGGTACGCCAACCACATAAAATACAGGTGCAAGCGGCGAGCGCACCATCAATGTAAATGGCTCGCCCACGGTTACTTTTTCTGAGCTTGGGCTAATGCGCAAATCCCCACAAGAAGTGGCAACTGCATCAAACGGTGTGCACATTGCGGCGGGCAAAATACAGGCAAATGTATATTTTAGTAATCGCATTGCGAGCCTCCGTTCGTTGCAGCATTCGCTGGGAGCACGTAGCCAGTGATGCCGTCATCCACACCCCAACCAGCACTGATTAAGGATTGCCGCTCGCTGGCGTCAGTAGTGAGGAAATTAAATTGGAAAGTTGTGCTGTAAATCGGCATTTGTAGACCGCGCGATATGAGCAGCGTACAGGATTACTGGCAGCACGGCTTTGCCTTATGTCAACAGCCTAGCAGCAATTTGAATTGCGTAATGTTGTATTGTTAACATTATATTGCATTTTCAACCTAATAGACTTCTGACTCCGCACGGGAAAATCGCAGAGTCACCTGCGTTCAACTCCCGTTTCTAGGGTTATTGCGCAAGAAAAGGCCACTGCTGCCAACAGTCTATCGAAGGAAAGTACAGGGCGAGCATTATGGTTGTGGTTTTAGGGGTATTTGCTAGGCGCGAAACCAGCACCGCATATTGATTTAACTGCGGCGCATATTGCTGCTGCTGGACAGCTAAAAATTGTTGCACATCCTCGCCAGCTGTAGGCGCGGCTGTTTTGTAATCCACTATCCAACGCACGCCTGTTTCATCAATAAAGCTGCGGTCAATGGTGGCGTGGATAACATGGCCGTCAATGTTGCCAGCCAGTTGCCATTCAGATTTTGCTTGCGCATGCGGCTGCAACAGCCACTGGCCGCGTTGAGTGTTTAGGCAGATTTGCAGTTGCGACATTACTTGCATCACCGCTTGGGTATTGTTCACTATGCCTAGTGCTGCCAAACGCTGCGCGATTGCCGGTGCAGATGCGCTTATTTTGTTGGTAGTCCAATTGGTTACGCCGTCGCCAGCAATTTTGGCTAACCACTCATGAATGACGGTACCGGTGTGCCGGGCAATATTGTTCTGAGTGTTCGCATGCTGCCAGTTGTGGTTGGTGCGCGGGCGGGCTGAGATAGCGACAACTGGTCGAGCTGCTTCACGCACCAAGCGCTGCGGCTCGATGGCTGCGTTCGGGCGAGATGCAGCGCCTTCAACTTTTGGTGGCACTCCGTGTGCGGCTTTGAACGCGAGGCTAGCAAAGCGCTCGCCCAATGCCGGCCATAGTGCCGCTAACAAACTGTTTGGCGCTGGCTTTATACCGGCGGTATCGGCGTCAAGCTTTTGCAAGTCAATTTTGATGCAGGCCAGCAAATGCAGGCGTTTAGCGGCGCGGGTGGCGGCAACGTATAACAAACGAATGTCTTCTTGCCGTTGTTGGGCATTGGATAGTTGCGTGAGGTAGCGGTAGATGGTTTGCGGTGCGTCTTTGTTGGGTTCTACGGCACCTTCGGCAATCGGGGCTAACAGCATCGGCATAAAATTATGGTCGTGATGGTCGTCGTCTAACTCTTGCCACAATAATAATTCGAGGCGGTCATTAGCGGATTTTTGGTTTAAGCCAGGGACGATGACGGTATCAAATTCTAAGCCTTTGGCTTTATGAATCGTCATAATTTCAACCGCAGGCGTTGCTGAGTCAGCGGCTTTCGGTGCGGCGCTGAAGCGTGAATTTAGGGTGTCGGATAGCGTATCCAAATTGATTAAATTACCCGCAATTTCGCTATTTTCTAAGCAATCAAAAAACGTGGAAACGTCCGCTAAATCGCGGTCTTCACGGCAACAGGCAGGGCCGTTTAAGCTTAACCAACACTGCTCCACACAGTCGCGCAACGGTTGGCGGCGGAAGTTAGCGCGGGCAGCATTCATGGCTTGTTCAAAGTGCATCAGGGCTGCTTGGCTTGCACTAGAAATATTACTCGCCCTAAATTGCTGTTCAATTGTTTGTAATTGTTGGCGGATGCTGGTTGATTTTGCATCGGTATTTAACCCAAACAAGGTATCCAGTTCCGCTAAGCTTAGGCCGCACCACGGCGCACGCAGGCAGCCAAGCCACGCGGTGCGATCGCTATCGTGCAGCAGCGCGCGCGTGAGGGCGATGCAATCTTGCACGACTGCGCGCTGATCCAGCCGGTCTAAATCATGGGCAACATATTCGATGTTGGCGCGGCGTAGCGCGGGCAATATTTGCGATAAATGCGTGCGACCGCGCACTAAAATTGCGATGGAGCCTGCTGCGTCCAAGGCGCGCGCTGCTTGGATGCACGCCACAACGTTTGCGGCTTCAGTCACTTTTACATCCGCAGCGCTTTGCTCGGGCGTGTGGGCGATGGCGTGCAAGGTAGCGCCGTATTGCGGGGGTTCAGTGTCTTCATCCTCCACATAGGGTGTGGCGCTCGGTAAGTAATTTATGGTGCCCACCATTAATTTTGAAAACGTCGCGTTAATCCAACTAATGATGGCGGGATGCGAGCGGAAATTTAGCGTCAGCGCGCAGGGGGTCAGCGTGACGTCGCCCAAGCCATTTTGCTGCGCATTCAAAAATAAACCGACCTTGGCTTCTCGAAAGCGATAAATCGACTGCATCGGATCGCCCACTAAAAACAGCGTGCGACCCTCATCCATGCTCCATTGCGCGGTTAAGCGTAGCAGCAAATTGTATTGTGCTTGTGAGGTATCTTGAAACTCATCGATTAAAATATGGGCAATGGCAACATCGAGTTTTAGCGCTAAATCACTGGGCGTATCTTCGGTGCCCAACGCGCGGTCTGCGGCCAAAGCGATTTCGGTAAAGTCACACTGACCGTGGCGGGCAAACACTTGCCACAAACAACCTACGGCATAAGGCAGCAATTGCCACGCCGCTTCTAAAATTTTCCATTCAGCGTCAGTGTATTGTGCGGCCGGTAGCGTGCGCAGCGCTGCTAAAATTTCGGCCGCATCGGGAATGGCGCCAAGCGTTTTTAATATCGCCACAAAGGCTTCTTTTTGCGGCTTGGCGTCGAGGCCAGTGGCTGGGAAACCGTTAGCAACAGTTACCGTTTTGCGAATGGTGTCGGTTTTGGTTAAAAAGGTTTCAGCAAGAGCTAACCAGCGCGTGCCGTCATTGGCTGCAACGCCAGCAAATTCGGTCATCTCGCGTAATTCTAAGTTGCGGCGGGCGTAATTAAACAAGCTTAAGATCTGTTCGCGATTGGGTAATTCTGGGTGTGAAAATAGGGTCTCTGCCGCGCTAAATTTAGCGATGCGTTGCCCTACCAAGGTGCGTTGTAGCCCTTCGCGTAGTTGGGCTGATTGTGTGGCCACATTGATGCCCGGAAAATTGCGCAGCCACTGATCGCGCTTGGCTAACATTTGCGCAACTAAGCCGCAAAGTTTGCGGTGATCGTTATCTAAATGCAGCAGCAATGTGGCAATGGCTGCGCTATATTCATTGCGGTCCTCAAGGGCTGACAACACATCGCGTGCGGCCTCTGCATACATTGCCTGCGGGCGCTCAGATGTTTGTGGCTGCGCGCCGAAGCGCGTGGTGAGCGGTGCTTGGCGGGCTAAGTTTGCGTTAAAGGCATCAATGGTTTGAATGCGAAAACGGCTGGGGCTTTGCGCGATGTTCCAACCACGCACGCGGTTACGCACTAAGGCTGCAGCGGCTGCGCGTTGCAAGCTGTCGAGTGATGTTGGCGTGGCTTGCGCCTCAGAAGCCAACCCAGCCGCTAACGCATAGGCTAAAGCTGCTTGAATGCGTTGGCGCATCTCCGCTGCAGCCTTGCGCGTGAAGGTGATTGCGACTATTTCTTCAGGCTCATCCACTGTGGCTAACAACGTTAAATAACGGGTGATGAGTAAGCGCGTTTTGCCTGAACCAGCGGGTGCTTGCACAATAAATGATCGCGCTGGATTTAATGCGCGCAGGCGTACATCTTCGTCGATTAGCGCGTCGCCAGTGAGGGCGAACAGATGTTTACTCATCGTCATCCATCCCTATTGCGCCGTCATTTAAATCACCAGCATCCTGCCCGCGCTCCGCACGTTCAGTGATTCGGCAAATGGGCTGACACGCGCATTGTGCGCAGGTGGCGTTACCGGCTTTGGGGGAGATCGCTATTTGGCCCTGCATAAACTGAACTGCTATGGTGGTGGTGGTTTTTTCCCATTGATCGGTGAGCTCGTCCCAATTAGCGGCAATGGCGGTGAACACCTTCGATTGTTGTTCAACGGTGTCAACTTGCGGCAATAAGTCTGCAGCCGCTGCTACGCCAATGAAGCCGGAGATGCTGTATTTTAGGGCATCTTCAGCACTTTTATGCTGTTGTACGCGACGCACGCTGCCAAACGCTATAGCGCTTATATGCGCATCGGACGCGGTGCAATACAGCGGTAATTGTGGTTCGTCCAAGCGGTTCCCAAGCCATGCGGCCACGCTGGGCTTGCCGCTTTTGTAGTCGATCAGCGCTGCAGTACCATCTTCTAATGTGTCGAGCCTATCTAGGGTTAGGCTTATGTTTAAGCCCGCGATGTTCAGATCGCGTTTAGCTTCAATTGCCGTCACGGTGAAGGGCGCGCGGGTTGTTTCCATGTCGAGCCAAAGGGCTAATAAACGGGTGAGCCGCTGCGCTTCAATTTCAGCCAGTGCATAGCTTAAGCTTGGGGTGCGCGCTTGCGCTTCAGCCAAGGCGCGTGCCACGCACCGGCGAATGGCCTCAATGCGCTCCTCCGCTGTCTGGGCGATGAGCACAGAGTGCTTGTAAGTAGCTTCCCAAAACAGCGCTAGTGCGCGGTGCAACAAAGTGCCGCGCTGGGCTGCCGTCAATCCCGGTTCAGGTGCGGATAATTCTTCCGCGTGCAAGCGGTGACGCACAAATGCGCGAAACGGGCAGGCCGCAAAATCGCGCCAAAGCGTTGCGCCGCCGCGAATTTTCTGGTCTTGCGGTAATTGCCCTATTGCGGTTTCCACAATTGGAACGAGTTTGCCGAGTGCGGTTTTTGTGGCAACGGCGTCAATAAGTTTGATTGGATAGCCATTCACCAAGCTGCTGCAAATATTGTTGTTATCCGCAGTTTCGGAACCATCGGCTGCCAGCACGTAGCTAAAATTAATTTCATTGCACGCGCCCACCCAATTTTGGGTAATGGTTTTATCGAGCGCGTGGGATGCTGCGTGCGAGCCTTCGGGCATATTGGCGATACGCTGTAACTGCGCAGGAATAAAGGCGTTTGGCGCAATCGGCAATGGCCACGTCTCTGCTCGCATGCCCATGACCCAGGTCGCATCAAAATGCTGCGCGGTGGATTCCAGCACGCCCAACACATGCACCAACGGTTCTTGGCTTAACGCTTCGGCTTGAAACGGGGTTTGCGTCGCCAGTTGATTCAATATCGTGAGTATGGTGGCGGCGTCGAAAGTTTCGGCCCCAGCCGTTTGGCTCAGTTTAGAAAATTCCTCGATCATGCCTTCAAACTTAGTAAGCAACTGATAGGTATGCGAATCGAGTTCTTGCGGGCCAGGATAGCCCCAAGCATCCAGTATCTGCCAGATCACATCACGCCATGTGGCGGGGGTAAGCGAGAGTTTAGGCGCACGGCTTTTGCCGCCAGCAGGCGCATCGATACTAAGTGCAATGCGCAGTTTTTGGATACCTTCAAACGTCGCCGATAATTGCGGCGGCGTATTGCGGTCAGGCTGGCCGTCTGATTGCACTAAGCGATCGTATAACTGGCTAAAACCCGATGTAAAACCACCGTAGCGGCGTAGCAGCGCATCGAAGGATTGTCGCTGCCCTGATTCCTCTACTGCCCCGGCAATAAAAGGGCTCAGTACAATTTGTGAGACGTCGTCCCAAGGTGTTTGCGGCGTGGAAGCGAGGCTAAAGCGCAGCAACAACATGGCGTCATTTACCGGCGCAAAGCTCGCCAACGGTTCACCAAGTGAGACGTTAAACGCCGCGTCTGCCGATGCACGGCCGGTTTGCCCAAAACTAAATTGCGCTCGCGTATCGGGAAAAAACGCATCTGTTAGGGCACGAATAATGGCGTTTTTACGATTGGCTAAATCAGGCACCACGATGGCGATGCGTAATGTGCGTTTGGCGTTGTCTTGCTGCTGTTTTGCCCAGCGCGCCGCGTTTGAAATTTCATCGGCGTCGGTCGCGCAGGGAATGCGATGCGCGGTTGCCGTGCTGGCATGCGCTTGCAAGTACGCGCGTGAAATTTCCACATCACGCATCTGCAGGCTCGAAAAAAACCGTTGCTGTTGCGGGGTTTCCAAATCAAAACCGTAGAGGCAAATTTTTGCTGGCAACGCACCGTGTAGCGATGTGTCGGCATCCGCCAGTACTTTAAGCAAGGCATCTGGCAAACAAGCGTTGTCGAGCCAATTGTTGTCGCGTAAGGCCTTTGTAACGCTACTTACCCACGATAAAAATGCGACATTGTCGTCATGCACCGCCATTTGCTTCATGCGCGATAATAAATCCCAAGCGCAGGTTTGTTGCCACGCGTCTTGCGCCAAACGCGCAGCTTGCGGCACGCTTAATAAACCGTCGGCGGCAGGAGACGCGCGAATGACCGATTCCCACAATGCTTGATTTTGGGCTGCCGATAGAAGATTTTTTTGTGGCGCGATGCGGGCGAGTAATCTGCCATAAAACGCCCCAAGCGGCACAATATCGGCGGCTTGCCACGCAGTCTTACCATTGCAAATTTGTTCTAAATCATATTGCTGCGCCAAATAGCGCGATAGGCGCAAATTTGGCGTAACAACAGTAGCACCAGCATGGAGCTGGTGCAGCACGGATGCAAGTTGTGCGGTCATGTTTGCACCCGTGTTGGCTAAGGGTAATGCGCGTGTTTAGCGCTCGAGTAGCTTGGCTTTATCGCTTGCTTTCGCCCATTCATCGGCGTCAGGTGGCGCTGGCTTACGGGCCACAATTGGCTTCCATAGCTTAGCGAGTTCTGCATTGATGGCGATAAAGGGTTTTTGCGCTGTCGGTACATCATCCTCGGCAAAAATAGCTTCTACAGGGCATTCAGCCACGCAAAGTGTGCAGTCAATGCACTCGTCTGGATCAATAACCAACATGTTCGGGCCTTCGCGGAAGCAATCTACGGGGCACACGTCTACACAATCAGTATATTTACACTTAATGCAGCTTTCGGTTATTACGTAAGTCACGGCAATCTTTCAGCAATCAGGGAATTAGTTATTTTAACAGAGCGCTGGCAATCCTCTTAGTCCAGTTGGTTATTTTACGATCTCCAAATGATCTATGCCTCGGCCCAAATCTCTGGCGCCGGCATTTTTACTCTCGAGCTTAACGCGCAAGCGTAAGTCGTTAACAGAATCTGCGTTGCGCAGCGCATCTTCGAAGCTAATCGCATCTTCTTCATAAAGGTCAAAAAGCGCCATATCGAAGGTTTGCATGCCCATTTCGCGAGAGCGCTTCATTAAGTCTTTGATTTCGGTCACTTCACCTTTGAAAATTAAATCTGCCATCAAGGGCGAATTCAGCAATATTTCAATGGCGGCAACGCGACCTTTACCTTCTTTTTTAGGGATTAGGCGCTGCGAAACGAAGGCTTTTAGGTTTAGCGAAAGATCCATCAATAACTGTGGGCGGCGCTCTTCAGGGAAGAAGTTAATAATGCGATCCAGCGCTTGGCTCGCAGAGTTGGCGTGTAGTGTAGACATACATAAATGGCCCGTTTCGGCAAAGGCTATTGCATAATCCATTGTCTCGCGATCGCGGATCTCGCCGATTAGAATCACGTCTGGTGCTTGGCGCAGCGTGTTTTTTAGCGCGGCATGCCAGCTCTCCGTATCCACACCAATTTCGCGCTGGGTGACGACACAGTTGCGATGATCGTGCACATATTCAACTGGATCTTCGATGGTTACAATATGGCCGTAACTGTTTTCATTGCGATAGCCGATCATGGCTGCCAATGAAGTCGATTTGCCTGAGCCCGTACCGCCCACTAAAATAACCAAGCCACGTTTGGTCATGGCTACGTCCTTTAGTACGACCGGAAGTCCCAAGTCTTCAAACTTGGGGATTTCAGTGGTGATGGTACGCATCACTAAGCCAATCCGGCCTTGCTGCATAAACGCATTGACGCGGAAGCGACCCACACCGGCAGGTGAAATGGCGAAATTGCATTCCTTGGTGGCTTCAAATTCTGCGGCCTGTTTGTCGGTCATGATGGATCTAGCCATTTCGCCGGTATGCATGGGCGATAAACTTGACTGCGAAACGGGGGTCATCCTCCCGTCAATTTTCATCGCAGGCGGAAAGCCCGCCGTAAGAAATAAATCCGACCCGCGTTTGGCAATCATGGCTTTTAGTAGCTCATGAATGAATTTAAGTGCTTGTTCGCGTTCCATTATTTACTCCTTGGTTTTGAAGAGATACTTTAGTGGCTAGACGCTGACTTAGGCTGGCTTAGTTAAACGCATCTTTATTGGCGGCCTTGTTGCGCGCTTCGGCTACGGTAATGATGTTGCGGCGCACCAAATCTGTTAAGCACTGGTCCATCGTCTGCATACCAATGGCTTGGCCAGTTTGGATAGCGGAGTACATCTGCGCTACTTTGGCCTCGCGAATTAAGTTACGAATCGCTGGCGTGCCGATCATAATTTCGTGGGCTGCAACGCGACCATTGCCTTCTTTGGTTTTGCATAAGCTTTGCGAGATAACGGCGCGTAAGCTTTCGCTTAACATGGCGCGAATCATTTCCTTTTCAGCCGCTGGGAACACGTCAATAATACGGTCAACCGTTTTAGCCGCTGAGCTGGTGTGCAGAGTGCCGAACACTAAATGGCCCGTTTCGGCCGCCGTCATCGCTAGACGAATTGTTTCTAAATCGCGCATTTCGCCCACCAAAATAATATCCGGATCCTCGCGCAAGGCCGATTTTAGAGCGTTTGCGAACGATAGCGTGTGCGGGCCAACTTCGCGTTGGTTCATCAAACACTTTTTTGATTCGTGCACAAATTCAATCGGATCTTCAACCGTTAAAATGTGGCCGTATTCATTGTTATTAATGTAGTCGACCATGGCGGCCAAGGTGGTTGACTTGCCAGAGCCGGTCGGGCCAGTCACCAGCACCATGCCGCGCGGTTGGTTAGAAATTTCTTGGAAAATTTTTGGCGCATTTAATTCTTCCAGCGATAGCACCTTGGAAGGAATCGTTCGCATCACCGCACCAGAGCCGCGTTGGTGGTTAAAGGCGTTTACGCGAAAGCGCGCTAAATTTGGAATTTCAAAAGAGAAATCGCATTCCAAATTCTCTTCGTACTGCTTGCGCTGGCCATCGTTCATGATGTCGTACACCATGCCGTGCACATCGTCATGCGTCAGGGCGGGAACGTTAATCCGGCGCACGTCGCCATGAACGCGGATCATTGGTGGCAATCCAGCCGATAAGTGCAAATCGGACGCTTTATTCTTTACACCAAAGGCGAGTAGCTCAGCGATTTCCATTATACTTTTCCGTAAGAAGGTTGAAGGATTTCAAATTGACGCTTGTTTTATTTTAATACCCATAGCTTACGCCAAATTATGTCCTACATCGCTGTCAACTTGCAACACGTCCGTGATCGAATTTTAGCTGTTGAAGCTGCACAGACTGGTGCCCAGGGTCGGACCTTGTTGGTTGCGGTAAGCAAAACGCAGCCTGCAGCGCTGGTGCGCGAAGCCTTTCTGGCCGGGCAGCAGGCGTTTGGCGAGAACTATGTCCAAGAATCGTTAGAAAAGATGCCGCAATTGGCGGATTTAGCGATTGAATGGCACTTCATCGGGCCCATTCAAAGTAACAAAGCGAAACCTATTGCGCAGCATTTTGCGTGGGTACATGGTGTGGATCGGTTAAAAATTGCCACTGCCCTGAGCCAACATCGGCCCGCAAATTTAGCGCCGCTAGAAATTTGTCTCCAAGTAAATGTGAGTGGGGAAGTGAGCAAAGGGGGCGTGCCGCTTGCAGCGGCGTTGGCTTTGGCGCAATCGGTGGTGCAGTTACCTAATTTACGCTTGCGCGGCTTGATGACCATTATTGAAAATGTAAGTGATGTGGCTGAGCAGACGCGGCAGTTTCAGCTTTTGGCGGCCACGTTGGCGACCTTAAAAGCCCACATTAACCAAGCTGGCGCCAAGCTCGACACCTTGTCCATGGGGATGAGTCAGGATTTTGAAACGGCGATTGGCGCTGGCGGTAATTTGGTTCGAATTGGCAGCGCGATTTTTGGCGCGCGAAAATAACGTTGTGCAATCGCAATAGAGGATAAATTAAGTTGAACATTTTATTTGTAGGCGGTGGCAACATGGCGCGTGCGATTATTTCTGGATTATTTGCGACGCCAGAAGCTCGCAACGCCAATAAAGTCGTGGTTATTGAGCCATTTGCCGCAACTGCTGCGCAGTTGACGGCGATGTATCCAGTCACCATTTTTGAATCAGCTACCGCTTATTTAGCCGCAGCTGCAACAGCTATAACGCCTGCAGATATTATCGTGCTGGCCGTGAAACCACAATTGATGCAAGAAGCCATAGCGCCACTAAAGGGGCGGTTAGGCGGCGTGGTGCTCAGCATCGCCGCTGGTATCACCACCGGCGCGCTCGGCGCTTGGTTAAGTGATGATGCTAGCGCCAAACCCATCGTTGTGCGCGCTATGCCCAACACGCCAGCGATGATTCATGCAGGTATTACGGGTCTTTATGCTGCGCCAAATGTTGATGCGCACGCCCGCAGCCTCGCTACCGCGCTGCTTGCCACCGTGGGCAAAACGCAATGGTTTGACGATGAAACAATGCTTGACGCCGTTACTGCGGTATCTGGCTCTGGGCCAGCTTACGTGTTTTACTTTATTGAAGCGCTAGAGTCGGCGGCAATTTCATTAGGCTTCACGCCCGCCCAAGCCCGCGAATTTGCGCTGGAAACTTTCCGTGGCGGGGCGTTGCTGGCCGCGCAAAGTGCCGATTCGCCCGCTACGCTACGTGCGCAGGTAACCTCAAAACGCGGAACCACTGAAGCTGCCATTGCGCAACTAGACGCACTTGATGTAAAGGCGCACATAGTGGCTGCCGTGCAAGCCGCGCAGGCGCGTTCTAAGGAGCTAGGGGCTGCTTAACTGGTTGCGCTAGCGCTCTTGATATGCCTTGGAGATGCCCTATTTTAGGGCATCCTCAGCCAATTTTCATAGTTTAAAGGTGATACATGCTAGTTCAAGCGGCACAATTTGTATTAGAGGCATTTTTTGGATTGTTTATTTTCGCCGCGCTGTTGCGGTTTTATGCACAAACACTTCGCGCGCCGTTTCGCAATCCAATCGGTGATTTTGTTATCGCGCTGACTAACTTTGCGGTGTTGCCGCTGCGCAAAGTGATACCTAGTATTTTTAAGCTAGATATGGCCACCTTCACCATGGCATTTTTACTGGAGCTCGCATTAGTGCTGGCGCTATTGGTGTTGGCTGGGTTCCGTGAGTTTCTAAATATTGAAGTCATGGCGTGGGTGTTGGCGTTGACGGTACTACGTCTAATTGGCGTAACGCTTTATCTTCTTATTGGCGCACTTGTAGTACAAGCGGTACTTTCCTGGGTCAGTCCCTATCATGCGGTTGCGCCGTTCTTTGATGCCTTGACGCGCCCCTTTTTAAAGCATCTCAGGCGCATTTTGCCGACCGTAGGTGGCGTTGATTTGTCGCCACTGGTGTTACTGATTTTCTGTCAATTGCTGCTGGTCGTGGTGTTGAAGCATGTGGATGCGCAGGCATTGAAACAGCTCTATTTAGCGGTTGCAGGAATTTGAGGGTCGCTAGCCAACGGTTATTTCGGGAGCCGTGATGTAAATTTACAATGGTGCTCATTAATCAGGCTGCGCGCAGCCATTGATTAACGTACAATCAGGTTGTGTGTGGATGTGTAAGCGAGTTTCAGTTTCACCATTTACGCGTCAGACAACAATAAACAACAAGTTGAAAATAGCGAGACACTAATTTTTGGATTCCGCCACTAATTCCAGTTTTGAAGCCGAAATCGCCCGCTACAACGGTTGGCGCGAGGATTTGGTGCGCAGTGTTGAAACCTATCATAACTGGCTTGAGCAAAGCGGTCAGTTGGATGTACAACAATCGATTCGCTTTTATGATCTATTAGAAACGCTCAACAAGGGTCGGCTACTGTTAGCGTTTTTGGCTGAATTTTCGCGCGGTAAATCTGAGCTTATTAACGCGATGTTTTTTTCTAGCTTTAAAGAACGTTTGCTGCCGTCGGATGTGGGTCGAACGACGATGTGCCCAACCGAAATTTTCCATGATCCCAATGAAGGACCCTATTTAAAGCTGTTGTCGGTTGAAACCCGTTATCGCGACGAATCCATTTCGCAGCTTAAAAATATGCCTGTCGAGTGGAGCAAAATTAGGCTCAATACTGATTCTGCAAAAGACATGCGCCAAGCGCTCATGTCGTTAGCTGACACTAAGCGTGTCTATGCCTTGGATGCCCGAATGATGGGCTTGATCCCGATGTTTGACGATGGCACAGGGCCTAAAGAAGATGAAATTGTCGAAGTCCCTGCTTGGCGTTATGCCATCATCAATTACCCGCACCCCTTGTTAACCAACGGCTTGTCGATATTGGATACGCCAGGTTTGAACGCTTTAGGGTTAGAGCCTGAGTTAACGCTTTCCACCATCCCCAACGCGCATGCTGTGTTGTTTTTGTTGGGCATGGATACCGGCGTAACGAAGAGCGACTTAGAGATTTGGGAGCGTTACGTCAAAACGGGCATGCCAGCAAAAATGGCGGTGCTTAACAAAATTGATCTCATGTGGGACGAGCTTAAAACCGAGCCGGAAATTCAAGCAAGCATGGACCGGATGATTCAGTCAACCAGCCGTCAGCTTGGGCTTCCGGTTGAAAGAGTGTTTGCCGTGTCGGCACAAAAAGCGCTCATCGGCCGCATAAAAAACGATGCGGATATGATTAATCGTTCCGGCATTGAGCATTTAGAACGCTTTTTAGCCGATGAAATTATTCCTGTTCGCAGGCAAATTTTGGCACGTTCGGTCACTAACGAAATTGGCGGCATGATGGTAGCAAGCCATCGCAGCTGCGCACAAAAACTCGCCGCAAATACCGCGCAAATGGATGAATTGCAAAGTTTGTCGGGCAAAGGGCGCGATGTAGCGCAAAAACTTTGGGAAAAAGTAACTGCTGAGAAAGAAGTGTATACCCTTGCGCTAGCGGAATATAAAACCCACAAAGCCGAGTTCAATAAGCAGCGTAGCGCGCTACTCGACTTGCTCAACCCTTCAAAAATTGATGTGATGTGCGCCCGATCCATGCAGGCCATGGAAGACTCTTGGTATACCCGAGGGTTGACGCGTGGGATGAAATCACTCATTACGTTGATGGAACAAGAGTTTAATGTGATTTCGGAAGTTGCGAGCCATTCGCAAGCGTATATGCAAGATTCCTACACCACTTTTCACGCCAGATTTGGTTTTGAAAAGACCCAAATACCCAAGCTTGACCTTGAAATGGCGCGGACTAAATTAAAGCTTTTGGTGTTTGAGACGGAACAGTTTTGTAACGACCCCGTTAACCTTTACGGCACCGAAAAGAAGTGGATGATTCGCCGCTTCTGGCGTATGTTGGTTGAAGAAGCGCGACAAATTTTTGCCGATGCGCGAGCCGAAACCGATCGTTGGCTCAATGAAACGCCCCTGCGGCTCGAAACGCAAATGAAGGATCATAAAGTACATTTGCAGCAGCGCCTAGATTCTATGGCGTCTCTCAATGCGCGCACTGAAAATATCGACGGTGAGTTGCGTAAGCTGATGAACCAACGCAAAGTGGTGCAGGATCAGGCAACGATGATTACTGATTTAATCGTCAAGTTGCGCGAAACAGCGCCGCCAAAATCGTAAACAAAGTGCGTGGGTTTTTTGCAGCAAGCTACACCAAAATCACGTCAAATTGCTCCTGCGTGTAGGTGCTTTCAACCGACAGCGTAATCGGTTTTTTAATAAAATCCTCTAGCTCTGCCAAGCTTTGGGATTCTTCGTCTAAAAATAGATCAATAACTGTCTGCGAACCTAAAATTCGATACTCTTTGGTGTCAAACTGCCGTGCCGATCTTAAGAGTTCGCGCAAAATTTCGTAACAAATTGTTTTGGCACTTTTAATCTCGCCTCTCCCCGAGCAAGTGGGGCAGGGCTCGCAAAGAACATGCGCCAGACTTTCGCGGGTGCGCTTCCGCGTCATTTCTACCAAGCCTAATTGCGTAAAACCATTTACGGTGATGCGCGTGCGGTCGTGCGACAAGGCTTTTCTAAACTCAGCCAGCACAGCGTTTTTATGGTCTTCATTATCCATGTCGATAAAATCAACAATAATGATGCCGCCCAAATTGCGCAGCCGCAATTGGTGTGCTGCCACCAATGTGGCTTCTAAATTGGTCTTAAAAATCGTATCGTCAAAGGTCCGTCCAGACACGAAAGCGCCGGTGTTCACGTCGATCGTGGTTAGTGCCTCAGTTTGGTCGATAATTATATAGCCACCAGATTTTAAATCAACGCGACGCTCCAGCGCGCGCTCAATTTCATCTTCAACACCGAATAAATCAAACAGCGGCCGCTCGCCATTGTAGTGTTCTAAAACTGCCAGCGACTTACGCGTATAGTGCTCGGCAAAGTCTTTTAGCTTGGCGTGGGTTTCCCGCGAATCAACAATAATGCGTTCCGTGGTGTCAGTCACTAAATCGCGCAAGGTGCGTAGCGGTAAATCAAGGTCTCGGTACAGTAAGGTTTGCGGTGGCGCAGTACGTCCGTGCTCACAAATGCCGCGCCATAGCTTGATCAAATACTCAATATCGGCAGATAGTTCGGCGTCCGTTGCAGTTTCGGCCACGGTACGCACAATAAAGCCACCAGATTCACCTTCAGGCACCAAGGTGTGCAGCTTTTCACGTAAATGCTCGCGCTCTACTTCGTCTTCGATGCGCTGCGAAATGCCAATGTGATCATCGCCCGGTAAATACACCAACAAGCGTCCGGCCATGCTTAATTGGGTGGACAAGCGCGCACCTTTGCTCCCGATGGGGTTTTTTATCACTTGCACCAGTAAGGTTTGGCCTTCGCTGAGGAGCTTTTCAATTGGCTTCTGTTCAACCTGCTTTTCGCTACCCTTATGGTTTGCCCATAAATCAGCCACATGCAAAAACGCCGCGCGCCCGAGCCCGATCTCAATAAACGCCGACTGCATACCCGGCAGCACGCGCCCTACGCGGCCTAGATAGATATTGCCCACTAAACCTTGGTTTGCGCCACGTTCAATGTGCAACTCCTGCACCGCACCCATGTTCATGATGGCCACGCGAGTTTCTTGCGGCGTAACGTTAATCAGTATTTGTTCGTTCACGAAATCACCGCCGAAAAATTAATTAGTTTGAGTGTACCGCAGGTGCTACGTTGGATCGGTTTAATTGTTCAAGTAAGTTTGCGGTCTCGTGTAGTGGCAACCCCATGACGCTTGAGTAGCTGCCCGCTAAGTGCGCCACGAACGCGGCTGCACGGCCTTGCACGGCATAGCTACCGGCCTTATCCATGGGCTCACCGGTGAGAATATAACGCTGGATCTCTAGCTCGGTAAGCGCCTTAAACCGGACTTCACTCACGGACAAAAGAAACCGCAATTCACCGTTATGGTGCAGCGCAATGCCCGTCATCACTTGGTGCGTTTGGTTTGATAGCGCCCGCAACGTGGCTGCCGCATCGTTGGTATCGATGGGTTTGCCAATAATTTGATTATTCAGAACCACGGTCGTGTCGGCCGCTAAAATCGGACGCACTACCAATTTGCGGGCCAACATTATCCGGTGGGCAGTAGCTGCCTTGAGCTTTACGACGCGCTCCACATACTCAGCTGGCGCCTCGGCTTCCAGCGGTGATTCATCCACGTCGCAACGCGGAGCCCACGCACCATCGTCTTGCCGTCTCTGCGCCGACGCAGTATTAGCAGGCGTCTCCCGCAATAACAGCAGTTCAAAAGGCACACCAATTTGATGCAATAATTCCCGGCGCCGCGGGCTTTTTGAAGCAAGATAGATCGTGGTTTGTGTATTGCTCATGGCTAAATAGGTAAAAGGTTGCTTCAAAACGTTGCTTATAGAGATAGCTTACAAGTTCAGCTTACTCGCGATGGTAGGGATGATTTTGCGTAATCGACCACGCACGATAAAGCTGTTCGCACAACAGCGGCTGCACCATCGCGTGAGGCAGGGTAAAACCCGATACTGCGATGGTTTTGTGCGCCTTTTGCTTGATGGACGGCGCTAGACCGTCAGCGCTGCCGATAATGAAAACAGGGCTCTCGCCGCTTGCGAGCCATGCGGTAAGCCATGCGGTGAGCTGCATGGTGGTGAGCATGACGCCGCGCTCATCCAACACGATACGTGTAGCGGTTTTACAGTGTTTGTTAACGGCAGTATCGATGCGCACCGCCTCTGTTTCGAGTATGGTTTGCGTTGATTTGCTAGCGCGATCTTCAGGCTTTAGTTGGTCAATTACAATGCGGCATTCAGCGGGCATCCGCTTGGTATAGGTGTCGATAGCGTCCTGTGCCCAAGCGGGATGTTTATGCCCTAACGCAACAATTGTGAGTTTCAATTAGCCTTTTTTGCGCGCGGCTGGTTTGCTTGCGGTTTTGACAGCGGCTTTCGCTGCGGTTTTCAACGTCGCTTTTGGGTGCGCTGTAGTGGCCGTTTCCCCTGGCTTTTTCGCTACTTTTTGAATGACCTTCTTCACGGCAATTACGGGCTTTGCCTTAACCTTTGCTACCGGTTTTGCGATAGCTTTTGCAATAACGGTTCCCACCATTTTTGTGGTGACTGGTTTGGCAGCTTTGGTTGCTACTTTAGCAACTTTCTTGCTGACCACTTTTGCCACCGATGCGCTCAATGGAGCAGTTTTCTTAGTGACTGCAGACCCCCTACTTATAGGCGCCTTCACGGCTTTTGCCGGAGTGGTTGTTGCGGCTTTGGGTGCTTTAGATGTCTTGGTAGCTACTTTTGGTGCGGCCTTCAGTACTGTCTTAGCAACGGGCTGCTTCACGGCTTTGGGTGGTGCTTTTACGACTGTCTTTACCAATGCTTTCGCGGCCGTCATTATTTTTGCGACAGCAGATATCTGTTTAGCCGCAGGCTTGCGTACGGCTTTTACCGGCGCCTTTTTTGCAACAACTTTTGGTGTGGCTTTAGTGGCTACTTTTTTCGCAATCGGCTTTTTAGCCACTACAAGCATCACTTTTTTAACGGGTACTTTTTTGGATGGCTTCGCTGCTGGCTTTCCTGGGGTAACTTTCTTCACGACTTCCGCTATTTTGGCTACAGCTTTGGCGACTGGCTTCTTTACCGCAACGACAGCTGTCACTTTCTTAGCTCCTAGGGCAATAGGCTTGGCTGTTGCATTTTTGGCTTTTGCAGGGGCTTTTACAGCTGTTTTGGCAGCTACTTTAACCACAACCTTGGCCTTAGCCGTTGCTTTTGGCGCCGCCTTTGGTGGGGCAGGTTTTGATTTTATTGCTGTTTTCGGCTGCGCTTTTTTGCGGGCTAATACATCGTCCACCGTGGTGGCGGCTTTGGTCGGTTTGCCAACCGGCAATGGGAACACCACGCGGCCGTCAGCCCAGCGTTCTTCTAAATTGTAGTATTCACGGGCCACCGGCTGCAAAATATGGATAACGATATCGCCCAAATCAACCAGCACCCATTCGCCTGCCTGTTCCCCCTCAAGGCCAACCGCGCTATGCCCAGCTTCGCGGGCGCGGTCGAGCACATTGCGTGCAAGCGCCTTGGTTTGGCGGGTGGAATCAGCACTAGTAATCACCACAAAATCGCAAACCGTGGTGATGTGGGTTACGTCGAGCATTAAAATATCGCGCGCTTTAATTTCTTCTAAGGCGTCGATAACGAGCAATGCCAGTGGGGTAAGCGTGAGTGCGGTTTTAGAAGTTGCTTTAGTTGATTTAGCCATGTTGTTGAAAATTGCCCCCAAGGGTTATTAAGTTTAGAAAATTAGTGTATTACTTTATTGATAAAATTTATTGTCCATGATGAATTGCACCACTGGAGCGGGCAGTAAATCATTGAGCGCGTTGCTTTGTTTGTTCTGCTTTGCAACTGCCCGCGCTTGCGTTGAGGAAGCATCAGGAAGGTTCATCGCTAGTTGCATCCAAGCGCCGTGCGTTTTACTGCTAAAAAGGGCTGCTGCGCTGTTTGCTTCGTGCCTGAATGTCCCTGTATTTAGGGCGTCTTCAGACATTGCTACATTGGGTATTTTGCCGCTTTCCATCCGTGTGGCGACCGCAAAATGCGCATAATCAAATAATTCTGTATAGCGTGACCACGTATGTAATTGTGCGAAGGCGTCACTGCCAATAATCCACACCAAGCTTGCTTCTAATCCAAATTCAGCCGTTACTTCGCTGCGTAATTCAATCAAGGTATCAATAGTGTAAGTAGGGCCGCTACGATGCTGCTCCCGCGAATCAATGATTACTGTACACCCGCTTTGTGCAAAATAGGGTTCATCTGCAAAAGCAAGTTCCAGCATGGCGTTACGTTGGTGCGGGCTGGCTATCGGCATTCTGCCGCGATAGTAAGGATTGCCAACCGGCAATATAATTAGGCGATCCAGCGCAAGTATGCGCGCTGCCGCCTTCGCCAACGCCACGTGACCCTTGTGCACCGGATCGAAGGTGCCACCAAAGCATCCTATGCGTTTTATCGTTTGCACGGGTGAGCTAAAATCAACTTAGCGGCGAATTTGGCCGGTTCCAAACACCACCCATTTTTGAGACGTTAAACCTTCTAAACCTACCGGCCCGCGTGCATGGAGTTTGTCTGTCGAAATACCAATTTCGGCACCCAGCCCGTATTCAAAACCATCGGCGAAGCGGGTTGAGGCATTGATCATTACCGAGCTTGAATTTACCTCGCGCAGAAAGCGCATTGCGCGTACGTGATTATTGGTGATGATGCTGTCAGTGTGCGCCGAGCCGTAGGTCGCGATGTGATCCATCGCAGCATCGACATCAGCCACAATTTTTATTGACACAATGGGCGCCAAATATTCAGTGTGGAAATCTTTTTCCGTGGCAAGTTTCAAATTGGCCGTTACGCCGCATACTTTTATGATGTTAAAGGCATCTGAAGACGCCCGTATTTCAACCTTCTTCAGGGCGTAAATAGCCGCTATTTTTGGTAAAAACTGCGCTGCGATCGCGGCGGAAACAAGTAAGCATTCCATGGTATTGCAAGGGCTGTAGCGCTGGGTTTTGGCATTGTCGGCAATCGCTAGCGCCATCTCGATATCGGCGTCAGCATCGACATAAACATGGCAAATGCCAACGAGGTGCTTTATCACCGGCACGGTTGCTTCATTAGCGATTCGCTCGGTTAGGCTTTTACCGCCACGCGGAATGATTACATCCACCACGCCCTTCATGCGAATGAGCATACCCACCGCCGCACGATCGGGTGTGTCTAGCACCTGCACGCAATCGGCGGATAATCCTGCATCAATCAAGCCGTCACGGACACAAGCAGCAATCTGCTGATTAGAATTTAGTGCATCCGAGCCGCCGCGCAAAATGCAGGCATTGCCGGATTTAATGCATAGCCCCGCCGCATCAGCCGTTACATTCGGTCGCGACTCATAAATAATGCCCACAACGCCCAGTGGCACACGCATGTGGCCCACTTGAATGCCTGACGGTCGGAATTTTAGGCCAGTAATTTCACCTACTGGATCGCTCAGGGCGGCTATTTCACGCAGGCCTTGCGCCATGGCGGCGATGCTGGATTTTGAGAGTATGAGGCGATCAACAAATGCTGTCTCCAAGCCCATTTCACGGGCACGGGCGACATCTTTGGCATTGGCATGTAGCAACGCATCGGTGCTGCCCATCAGCTGCAGGGCAATCGCTTCCAAAGCTGCATTTTTTTGTGCAGTGCTGGCGGCACTAAGTTTACGTGCGGCGGCCTTAGCGGTTACGCCAATATGCTGCATCGTTTGCTCTAGTGACATTTGTGCATTCATCATTCAAATTTCGGTAAGTGAGTATCAGTGCTGCTACCGGCCATATGCACACCCAATTTTAGCAAATGGTCCCACGGTTCGCGGCTATCAATGCCTTTAATCATGCGGTCAATTTGCGCTGCATGCAAGAGCATGGCTTCAAGCCCCGTACGGCTGTGGCGCCGCACGCTACGGCCAAGCTCTGCCATTTTTGATGCATGAGGCGGTCGGCCCGATGCAGTCGCACCGTTTGCGCGCAACATCGTGCGTAGTTCGTTAGCCAGCACCCACAACAGCAGCGGAGGCGCCTCACCTTCTGCGCGCAGTCCGGATAGCATTTGGTTAAAGCGTTTGGCGTCAGCCTGATGAATGGCTTCAGTAAGCGAAAAAGGATTAAAACGCGAGACATTGAGCACGCACTCGCGCAATTGCGCTTCAGAAATTTCCCCAGGCGGGCAAAGCAGGGCAAGTTTGGCAACTTCTTGCGCCCCGGCAATTAAATTACCTTCAACCGCTTCAGCTAAAAATTCAAGCGCATCTTGATCGGCACTTTGCTGGTTGCGTTGCATTCGCGCCAGCAACCAATTTGGCAGCATTGCTAATTCCACCGGTTGTGATTCAATTACAAAGCCCGCGGATTCAAGCGCCATAAACCATTTCGTGTTACGGGTTTGCCAATCAATTTGCGGCAAGATCACTATGCTGATGGTGTCTTCCGGTAAATGATTGCAGAATGCCTCTAACGCAGCACTGCCTTCTCGTCCGGGCTTGCCGGTAGGAATACGAATTTCTAAAATGCGCTGGCTGGCAAAGAGCGAAAGCGCATTGACGGCCATGGTGAGTCGGCTAAAGTCAAAGCCACGCTCAAAGGTGTAAATTTCCTGTTCAGAATAACCCGCCTCGCGCGCAGTTTTACGGAGCGCGTCGCAGGCTTCGATAATGCCCAAAGGCTCGGCACCATGCACCACATAAAGCGGTGAAAGCTTTTTATGCGGTGCTTTAATAAACTGCTCAGCGGTTTGCTTAATGGCCATAGATGCTTTACTTTAGGCGTTCACAGCTTATTGCGGCTTGCTAGCTTGAGGTGCTGTTGGCGCATACTTTGCCAAATTTGATGCCACCGTAATGCGCCGCATAATTTGCCCAGCAATGTCTTTTTCCATGTCGGCAAATAGCAGCGCTTCTTCTTGTTGCTTAGAAACCACCTGCGCATCGTCAAAGCTCATGCGCCGAATTAGCGACAATTCGTTGGTGGCGATAATCACAGCACCCGTGGCTTCGACAAGCTGAAATTGCACCGTGGTTTTAAGCTGAAATTCGCGCACGCGCCCCGCGCCCGATAGCGATAGAATTTTCTTGTCACGATCTTCCAACACAATATTGAGTTGAGCGTGCGCTGCCTTAGCATTCGGCTCAAACTTATTGGTGGCTTGTAATTCACGCTTTAAGGTATTCACTATTTGCGAATTTGGCCCCGCGCTTACGTACACGCCCGCGTAAGGCACCACATAGTCGCCGCGCAATGCAAAGCCGCAACCACTAAGCATACTTGTAGCCGTCAATATGCAGGCCGCATGAACGCGCCAATGCTTCACGTTATGCCACCACATTCACGAGCTTGCCTGCCACGACCACGATTTTTTTCACCGGACGTCCTTCTAAATAATGCTGCACTTGCGCATCGGCCAAAGTGGCTTGCTCAATTATTTCTTTGCTGGCGCTGGCGGCCACACGAATGGCGCTGCGCAATTTGCCGTTAATTTGCACCACCAGCTCAAGTTCATCCTGCTGCAAGGCGGCTGCGTCCACTTGTGGCCATGCGGTATCGAGCATATCGCCGCCAACCACTGCGTAGCCTAAGTCTAGCCACAATTGTGCCGTGATGTGCGGGCAAACCGGATACAGCAAGCGGAGCAAAATCGACAAGCCCTCACCGATAATGGCGGGTGATGCGGCATCGTTGGTCGCGCCAAAACTGTCGAGGGTGTTAAGTATCTTCATACAGGCTGATAATACGGTGTTGTACTGCAAGCGCTTGTAATCGGCATTAGCCTGCTTTAAACACGAATGCACTTCAAACCGGCACTTTTTAGCAGGGCTACTTAAGTTGCTAAACGTGGGTGCAGCCGTGCCAACAGTATGGTGTTTTGCCGCAAAAGCCCATAAGCGATTCAAGTAGCGTGAAGCACCGGCTACACCGGTATCAGACCATGCCGCACTCATATCTGGCGGCCCTGCAAACATGGTAAAAAACCGAGCGGTATCTGCGCCGAAAGTCGCGATAATATCTTTAGGTTCCACCACGTTGTTTTTGGACTTCGACATTTTCTCAATGCCGCCCAAATGCACGGGAAGCCCGTCTTCATTGGCGGTAGCGCTAATTGGCTTGCCCTTTTCGTCGTGGTGCACTGTTACTTCAGTAGGGTAAAACCACCGCTTTTTGCCATCACCGTCTTCACGATAAAAGCTTTCATTCAGCAACATGCCTTGCGTGAACAAATTAGTAAACGGCTCATCAAACTTAATTAGCCCAAAGTCGCGCATTACTTTCGTCCAAAACCGTGCGTACAGCAAATGTAAAACCGCATGCTCGATGCCGCCGATGTACTGATCCATCGGCATCCAATAATCATTACGCGCGTCCACCATCGCGTGAGCGGAATCGGGCGAGCAATAGCGCATGTAATACCACGATGAATCTACAAAGGTATCCATGGTGTCCGTCTCGCGCTTAGCAGGCTTGCCGCATTTAGGGCAGGGCACATATAAAAACGCGGCGTGTTTGTTGAGCGGGTTTCCGCTGCCATCGGGAATGCAATCATCCGGCAAAATTACCGGTAAATCTTTCTCTGGTACCGGCACCACACCGCAATCATCGCAATGAATCAAGGGTATTGGTGTGCCCCAATAACGTTGGCGCGAAATGCCCCAATCACGTAAGCGATACTGGGTTTTTTTCTCACCGCCGGAGGCGGTTAAATCAGCGGCAATGGCGTCCACTGCCGCTTCATAATTTAAGCCATCGTATTTTCCGGAATCCATCAAAACGCCATTGGCTTTATCGCCATACCAATCGCCCCAAGCATCTAGCGAATAGTCTTTGCCAGCCACTTTCACCACTTGCTTAATCGCTAAAGCGTATTTTTTAGCAAACGCAAAATCCCGTTCGTCATGCGCAGGCACACCCATCACCGCGCCGTCACCATAAGTCATCAACACATAGTTACCAATCCACACCGGTACCGCTATGCCAGTAAGCGGGTGATTCACCGTTAAGCCAGTATCCATGCCCTTCTTCTCGGCGGTAGCCATATCCGCTTCGGCCACACCGCCCTGCTTGCATTCAGCAATAAAGGCTTGCAATGCCGCACTATTTTTTGCAGCCACAGTCGCAATAGGATGTTCCGCCGCCACCGCACAAAACGTCACGCCCATAATGGTGTCAGCCCGCGTGGTGAACACAAATAGCTTTCCGTCTTGCACCAGCGCACCGGCGTCATCGTAAATAGCGTGCGGAAAAGCAAAGCGCACACCAACAGACTTCCCAATCCAGTTTTGTTGCATGATGCGCACGCGCTCCGGCCAGCCCGGTAGCTTGTGGGTTACATGATCTAGCAGCTCTTCAGCATATTGGGTAATGCCCAAGTAATAACCCGGAATTTCGCGTTTTTCGACCACCGCACCGGAGCGCCAACCGCGCCCGTCAATCACCTGCTCGTTAGCCAACACAGTTTGGTCAACCGGATCCCAATTAACGATTTGGGTTTTGCGGTAGGCAATGCCTTTTTCAAGCATTTTTAAAAACAGCCACTGGTTCCAGCGGTAATAATCCGGGCTGCAAGTAGTTACTTCCCGCGCCCAATCAAAGGCCAAACCCAACGGCTGCATTTGCGCCTTCATGTCCGCGATATTGGCGTAAGTCCACTGCGCAGGCGGGACATTGTTGGCAATAGCGGCGTTCTCGGCCGGCATCCCAAACGCATCCCAGCCCATCGGCATTAACACGTTATAACCGTTCATCCGCATCTGCCGCAACATCACATCATTGATGGTGTAGTTACGCACATGGCCCATATGCAACTTGCCCGAAGGGTAAGGCAGCATAGAACACGCATAAAACTTAGGCTTTAACTTACCAGTTGCATCCGTTGCATTTTCCAGCACGCGATAAGCGTCAGCGGCGTTCCATTTTTGCTGCCAAGTGGATTCGATTTGTTTGGGATCGTAGGTGGGGGTAATTTGCGATTGCATGAGTGGCTTTAAAGTAAATGCGAATGGAACCTTATATTATACCTTGGCACCGCAGCTTCCTTTGATAATCAGCGGGCGATCAACGCCCTGTTAAGTAGTCAGTAATGCGTCGTTTAAAGCACGCCCCCTCGTTATCCGCGATAATCGCGCTTTATATACTGTGTGGCGTGCGAATTTACTGATGTTTCAATCCTTTTCTGAGATAAACCTTGTCGAAAACTTAAACCCTGAGCAGGCTCGCGCAGTGTTGTTGCCGCGGGAATCCGCGTTGATTTTGGCGGGGGCGGGTAGCGGTAAAACGAAGGTGTTGACCACCCGCATCGCGTATTTAATTCAGTCGCATCAGGCTAGCCCGGGCGCTATTTTGGCGGTTACGTTTACCAACAAAGCGGCACGCGAAATGCTCACCCGTATTGGTTCCATGATGCCTATCAACACCCGTGGTATGTGGGTTGGCACGTTTCACGGGCTGTGTAATCGGATGCTGCGAGCGCACTTTAAAGAGTCGGGGTTGCCGTCTTCTTTTCAAATTCTAGATTCTGCCGATCAAGCTTCCGCCATCAAGCGCGTGATCCGCGCGATGGGCGTGGATGAAGAACGGTTTAAGCCTAAAGAAGTGGGTTGGTTTATTAACGGCTGTAAGGAGCAAGGTTTGCGGGCGCGGGTGGTCGAAGCGCCGGATGAGTTCACGCGCAAGCAGGTTGAAATTTACGCCGCTTACGACGCGCAGTGTCAGCGCGAAGGTGTGGTTGATTTCGCTGAGCTGTTGTTGCGCTGCTATGAATTGCTTAAAAACAATGCAGCTTTAATGACGCATTATCAGCAACGTTTTCGCTATATTTTGGTGGACGAATTTCAAGATACCAATCGGTTGCAATACGCGTGGATTAAGCTTCTTGCGGGTGCTGACCCTTGTATTTTAGCGGTTGGGGATGACGATCAATCTATCTACGGGTTTCGTGGTGCGGAAGCCGCCAACATGCGCGAATTTGAACGTGATTTTGCTCGCGGCAATTTAATTAAGCTTGAACAAAACTACCGTTCATTCGGCGCGATTTTAGATGCTGCAAACGCCGTTATATCGCACAATAATGATCGCTTAGGCAAAAATTTATGGACTGATGCTGGTAAAGGCGAACTGGTGCGCGTGTTTTCAGCCGCTACTGATTTAGAAGAGTCTACCTTCATCGTTGAAGAAGTGCGTGCGCTGCAGCGCGAAGGCAACAATTTGCGCGATATGGCGTTGCTTTATCGGTCTAATGCGCAATCGCGCGTGCTGGAACACGCGCTGTTTCGGGCGAATGTGCAATACAAAGTGACTGGCGGGCTGCGTTTTTTTGAGCGCCAAGAAATTAAGCATGCGCTCGGTTATTTGCGGCTGGCTGGCAATCCGGATGATGACGGTGCGTTTACCCGCGTTATTAATTTTCCGCCACGCGGCATCGGTGCGCGCACGGTGGAACAAGTGCAAGCCTTGGCCCTGCGCGATGGGGTATCGCTTTACGCCGCTTGTGAAAACGCCATTGCAAATAGAGAATTAACGGGTAGAGCAGGCGTTGCCATCAATAATTTTTTGCAGATGCTCGAAGGTTTAAAAGCATCAGCTGAAAAAATTACCATGCCAGAGCTTATTCAAGAAATGTTGGAGCGTAGTGGCTTAAATCAGCACTACAAACTAGAAAAAGAAGGCGAAGACCGGCTTGAAAACTTAGGCGAATTAGTGAGTGCAACAGCGCTGTTTCAAGAAGAGTATGACGGTGAAGAGCCCTTATTAACGGCCTTCTTGGCGCATGCCAGTTTAGAAAGTGGTGAGCGTGAAGCCGGTGTGGGCGACGACGCTTTACAGCTCATGAGCGTACATGCGTCGAAGGGTTTGGAATTTAATGCGGTGTTTGTAGTGGGCGTGGAAGAGGGTTTGTTCCCCCACACCAATTCGCTCAACAATTTGGATGGCGTAGAAGAAGAGCGCCGCTTGATGTACGTGGCCATCACCCGCGCACGCAACCGCTTGTACATCACCCACGCCGGGCAGCGCATGTTGCATGGGCAAACGCAATATGGCGTGGTGTCACGTTTTGTAGAAGAAATTCCCGCTGAGCTTTGCAAATGGATCGTGTTGCCTGAAAAAGCCGCTACTTATAATCACTACGCGTCCAGCGGTCGGCAAAACCAATACGGCAGTGGCGGTAGTAACAATTACGGTGGAAACCACTTTGGCGTGCGCCCACCCGACGCTGGATTTAATGGTCAGGTGGATTCAGCCCGCGCAAAGTTTGAAGGCAATAATTCGCCATATAAGACAGGTGCAAATGTATCGCACGCAAAATTTGGTGATGGCGTAGTCATCGCTATTGAAGGATTAGGCGATGATTCGCGTATTCAAATTAAATTTCGCGACCACGGTCCTAAATGGTTACTGCTATCGTTGGCCAAGTTGACCGAAAAGTAGCCTTTTTCGCTGCCGCGCTTTAAATAGACGAAAATCAAGATGCCTGTAGATGCCTTATTTTAGGGTATCTACAGGCATTTTTTATGGGCGATTGTGGACTGTTTCATTGCCGTCAGTCGGTTTGATCCGCCGCAACCAGCCAATAATAGGACACAGTTGTTTGCAGTCACTACGACCTTTGGCGTATTGGACTTTTGCTTTTCACCGATTATCCTAATCGAGTGGTCACCTATTGTGAATGCAGAAAAGGTTAGGCGAAACACCTAAAACCATTAATATTTTCTAGTAAAAACCACGAAAATGAGGCTTTAAAAAAATATTTTGATAGTTTAGGAGTGGAAATTACGTTTAGTAAGTAACGGGAGAATATTTGTTCCGCTGCTTTTGAAATATGTAAAACTGAATCAAGTAACAGAGTTTGTAGAAATGATTCACAATTTTTTGTACCGGACATCTTCCAATTTTAGTTGTTAAAATCCTCAGTCCTCACCCTAACGGAGAACAATATGCAAATGCGACAAACCCAAAAAGGCTTCACCCTCGTCGAAATGGCGATTGTGTTGGCCGTAATCGGCCTAATTTTAGGCGCGATCATGATCGGCAAAGACGTACAACGCAATGCTGAATATACCAAAATCAAACAAAAGTTTGTCGATCAGTGGGTTGTTGGCTATAACACCCACTACGCACGCACGGGCGTGCCAATTGGTGATAATCAGGTTGCGCCGCGTTTGATGGTGAATGGTGCCGCGTTTGCAACTGTAGCGGGTGTTATATCTGGAGGAAATATGGGTACAGCTGCCATCCCGGCGACAGTTTGCGCCGGTACTACAGCGCCAGGTGTAACAACAACGGTGGTCACCGGCTTGCGCGATTTAATGCTCCGCCAAGGTATACGTTTGCCACCCGGCCGTGCAGAAGGATTTGAAGATCGCTATGTCTATTTGGATACCAACGGTAATCCCCAAGAATTGCAAATCTGCTTTCAGTGGAACCGTCCAGCCACGCCATCTGGCTCAGGCAATGTGATGGTTATCGCCGGTTTAACGCCTGATCTAGCCCGTACCTTAGATCAAATGATTGATGGCAAACCTGATGCGCGAGAAGGAATGTTTAGGTTATCTACCATCGATAATGGTGCGGCAAACGCGCCAGGTGCCGAATGGGTGGGAAATAACACCTTCGCCATGGGCGCTGCCACCCCAACCGCAACGGGCCCGGGTGACAAGTTTGATGAAGATCAAGTCATGACCCTTGTTGCCCACTACAAAATGAATCAATAATAGTTATCCCAAAGGAGACTCACAATGAATTCCTCAGTGAAAATGCCCGGACAGCGCATGAATCGAGCGCAAGCGGGTTTTACCTTGGTAGAAATTGCAATTGTGTTGGCGGTGATAGGCCTGATTTTAGGTGCAGTAATGATTGGCAAGGACGTACAGCGTAACGCTGAATATTCAAAAGCCGCCAATAAATACATGTACCAGTGGAAAGCCGCTTACGATCAGTATTATCAACGTACAGGTGTGGTGGTGGGCGACTGCCAGCAAGCGCCAACATACATGGTCAATGGTGCTGAAACCACGTTTAGCGGCAGTCCAGCTTGTACACGCGCCGGCGGAACTGGTGCTGGCTTACCCGAGAACTTTGCCAATACAGGGCGCCGTGTAAGCCACGGGCAAGGTTACACTGCTAACTCGGTTGGGGCAGGTGACCCTGCCGTGAGTGGTCAAAACTTGCGTGATCTTATGTTGCGTGCAGGTATTCGTTTAGCACCGGGCCGCGGCGAAGGCCATGAAGACCGCTATCTCTATACGGACAGCAACGGTAATGCGTCAGAGCTTCAAGTCGCCTACCAGTGGAATCCGCCAGGCACAATTAGCGGCGCGGGCAATGTCATGGTCGTTCGAGGCTTAACACCTGATCTCGCGCGGTATTTTGATCAGCTAGTTGATGGTAAGCCGGATGCACGCGAAGGTCGTTTCCGCATACAAAACAATGGTTCAAACGCTTCTGGCCATAATGCCAACGCTCCGGGCGAACAGTGGGCTGGCAATAATACAATCAGTAGCGCCATAACCACCGCGGATATCGGTGCGGTAGCAGGGCCTTCAGGTGGAAATGCGGAAGTAAGCGGCCGCACCAAGGACGAAGACCGGGTTATTTTGGTAACAGCTCACTGGTCGATGGATCAATAATGAACTTAGGCAACCGCTCATTACGTTTAGTACTGTTTGCAGCGACGGTAGGCGCGCTTGGTTTTGGTGCCTACGTTGCTAAAACTGGGGTAGCGTATAAGGCTGAGGCGGAACGTACATCCGCCGTCGCGCGGGACCGGGCGCGCGACACGGCGCAAGCGCTTGTATATGCGGAACAGCGTGATAAGTGGGTGTCTAGCGCAACACAATTAGTAGCTGAAAGTAAACAATCCGGTATCGCCCCGCAGCAATGGGTAGAGCGCAAAGTAAATTATCGGGGCGTTAGCGCTACCCGCAATGAGGCGGATCGTTTGGTTCGCGATTCGGCAGCCGGTCAAGGCCGGCTGTTCGTTACTGAAAATTTTGAATTGTCGGTGCTTGGCGGCGGCGAAGGGTTGTTTGACACCCCAAGTGCCGAGGATCGTGGGCTAGTTTTAACGTTAGCTGGTTCTTACTATGCTTGGGACTTATCACGAGCACCCGTTGTGGCCGTACCCGCTGTGCAGGGAGTGCAAAACACTGCAGCACCGGCAGCGGTCGACGTAGCAATACCTAGCAGGAACACCCCAAACAACGCCACCGGTACACTTAAAAAATAAGTTGCGGTTGTAACTAAGCACATGAAGCTACTCACCGATTGACCTACCTCCACTCTTTTGGCGCACAAAAAATGACTGCAATCACAAAACCATTGGCAATTTTGCATCTCGGCGACCAATGGCTGGCGCAAGATGGCAATGCCATTCAGATAATTTCGCCATTTCCGAAATTATCTGGCGCGGTTTCCGTCATTGAAACCTTCGGCGATTCGCCGTCGGGCGTGATGCGTTTGCAGGGAAAAACGGCACATGCTGAAGCCTTGGTAGAGCGGAAAATTCGTGCCGAAGGCTTGGTAGATGGAGAGAGTCGCGTTTTGATCCATCATCAGCGCACCGTGGCAGGTGCCATGGAAGTGTTGTTTACAGCGGTGCCTTTGCCTGTGTGGCAAGCCGTGTCCGAATGGACGCAACAACAACATGACCATTGTGTATTGTTGCCAATCGCAGCGTTGGCGTGCGCGGGCATAAAAGAAGGCCAAGGCCGAGTAGTACGTTATGGTGCCAATTTAGTCTATTTTGCAAATACCAGCGATGGTTTGATTTACGCGTCCGTAACCGCATATAGTGATGCCGAGGAAGATGTTGAAATTGCCGTCCGTTCTCTAGCCGAACAAGCCGCTGGAAACGTCCGTGGGGTGGGCACCCGCGCCTTCTCCACTAGTCAAGAAAAATCTAAGGCACAGAGTATTAAAGTGTTGTGGTGTCCCCTGTACGCCGATGGCGAAGAAGATTTGCGCATGCAACAACTGTTTGTGCAAGTAGCCAAATGCGATTTAGAAGACTGTAGCGAGGGTGAGTTGAATCAAGTAGATGCTGAAGGCAACGCTATCAGCGAGCAACAATTACAAACCGCATTGCCTCATTTGCTAAAACGCGCCAGTTTGCGCACTTCCGCCAACACCGGTGGCCAGCGCTTAGCCGCATTCGCAGAAGCTTGGTCGCCATTTAGCACGGTTTTCGTCGCCGCTTGTGCCGCAGGTCTATTCGCCTATGGTGGCTACAACCACACAATTGGCGCGCAAATTAATTCGAATGTCGAGTTGCAAAATTCAAAGTCGGTCAAAAGCGAAGAAATGGTGCGCCGATTAGATGCGAAACAAGCGCCTGCTGAGTATGAAGAGGTGCAGAAGTTTATAAACACGCTGCAGCCTGGGGTTACCGGCTACAACCCGGCTGCTGTAGTGACTGATATCGGTGCCGCCGCAGGCCGGGAGATTAGAATTTTACGCATACGGCTTGAAAATATTCCTAACAAACCATTAAGCATGGTGTTTGATGGTGCGTTGCGCCCAGGCGTTGATGGCGCAGCGATTACAACGTTTCTACTGCAGTTGCGCGGCGCAGGTTATATTGTGGCATCGATGGATCCCGCTGACGGTGGCCAATCGGGCAACTTCACCTATCGCTTAACACGCGCACCAGCGGTCGCCAAAGCGCAATCACTAGCGCAAACTTCAAGTGACGCAGCCAACCAATCTAAGAATACTGAATCGAAAGCGTCGCTATGAAATATATTGCTATCGGCTTGCATGTTTTAGCAGCAGCGGTACTTATTTGGATCATTGCGTGGTTTTTACGTCCTACACCACCGCGAATTTTGCCGCCGCAGGCCGGCCGGGCTGCGCAGATTCTGACGCCAGAGGTGTTGAAGCGTGATGCAGAAACGGCCGACTCAGCGTTGGTCTCGCTGGGCGTTCTAAAGGAGCGGGTTGCAGGATCAGCAAGTGTGGCTGCCTATCAGCCAAAAGTCGAACCACTGTTGGGTTTGCCGATTCTGCGAGACTTATCGGCTGCTGGGCTAAGAACATTGCCCACCCGTACCCTAACGATGGTGCTGCAGAGCCGACTTGAACCGCGCGCTATGATTGATGGGCGCTTGGTAAAGCCAGGTGATGAATTGCCTTTCAATGGGCGCGTTGCCGAAATTAATACTGATCGGGTCATCGTGATTGAAAAATATGGCAAGCAAACGCTAGCAATGGCAGTCGGACAAGCGCGTTTGGGACCCGTCGGCGCAGTCGGTGTGGCAGGTGCTGCAAAAGCCAAATAAGGCAATCCTTAGCGGATCTAGCCCACGTAACAAATTATCGCGCCCATAAGTAAAAACCCAAAAAAATGAACCAAAAACAATTTATTATTATATCGAGTCTAGGCGGCGCCATCTTGGTGGCGCTATGCGTACTTATTTGGAAGCTCACAGTGCCGACGCAAAGCGCCGTTGATGGTGGCGCGGTCACTGCCACTGCCGCTCCATCAGCATCGCAGGCGGCCCCGCAGTTGGGTGTTGGTGCGGCATCGTCTGCTTCAAACCCCAACCCCGCTGCACCACGAGAGTTGGCGCCGTGGGAAAAAACCAACATCCCTGGTGGCGCACCGCGCCTTTCAAGTCTTGGGCCCGCTGACGCTAACAAAGCCAAGGCTTATGAAGTATTGCAAGCCAAGTTAGCGGTGATGACCGCTGGTGGCAAAGTACCTGCCATTAAAGAGTTGGATACGGTACTAGCTGATTTGCAAAAAATAAATGGCAGCACCGATGTTGGGGGCGTGAATCTAAGTGCCTTGCGCAATAATCTCGCGCGTGCGGATGAAATTCAGCGCTTGAGTAAAGAAATGCAAGCGCTTTCGCAAGCGCCAGGCAAACAAGATGTGGCAAAAATTCAGAGCATCATGACTGAGATTCAAAAGCAGCAGTCCGGTATGGTGACTGATATTCGCTCGAGCCCAGCAAAGTGAATATAAAGCACTCCACCAGCAATCCTTTGCGGGCACAGCGCGGCTTTAGCCTGATTGAGCTAGCGTTAGTGTTGCTTATAGTGGGCGTGACATCGTGGGCCATTACCGGCTCGTATGGTAATGCCGCTATTGCGGGCGAGCGTAATTCGGCACGTGCCCACGGCCAAACGCTGCTCAATGCCTTGCGCGCATATTCGCTTAATAATGGTCGCCTGCCGTGCCCTGATACGGTAGCAATCGGGTCAGCCGGTAGTGGCTGGGAAACGGTGAGTGCGGCTGGGACGTGTGCGATTGCTGCGACTGAAACAGGTATGTTTCCGTATCGCAGTTTAGGGCTGGAGATGCCCGAAAATAAGCTTCGTGCAGCCTATGGCGTATATCGTAATAGCGCCGTGCGCGCTGATTTAACGTTGCAGGTGGAGCGCACTGACACACCAGCCGTTGCTTCGTCAGTGCTGGATACGCGAGATTTTATTGCGGCACTTAATTTCGCCGCTACCGCATCTTCTACCCCAAGTGCCGCGCACTTGTACTTGACCGGAGATAACTTAACGCTCGGTAGTGTGAATTGCGCGACTACAGTAGTGAGTAATCAGGCTTTTGTAGTGGTGATGCCGTTGCGTGACCGAAATGGCGCAGGTAATGAATTTGACGGCATCCACAATGCTTTTTCTGCGGGAACGAGCGTTTGTGCAAGCGCGCCAACCACGCCATTTAGTTTGAACGCTGATGATGTTGTAGTGGCAGAAAGTTTTGCGGCCTTGTCCGGCTGGTTGGCACCGCGCATTCCTTAAAGTTGTCTCGGCACTTGCTGCTATCCGTGTTACCGCTTCTGCCCGTGCTATCGCTGCAATTTCGGTAACGTAGCGCTGCACTGAGTATTCGATTAAATTTTTGAATAACTAGATTCTTCGATAAAGAGAAAATTATGAATGCATTCGTCCCGTCCCGCCGCTCAGTACCTCTCGCGCTCACAGCGTTGGCGCTAGCGCTTAGTACGCTCAGCGGTTGTGCTACTCAAACCACCGACTCACGCCGCAGTATGAATGCGCTACCTACCGCTGAATATGAGTCAGTTAAAAGGATGCGCGACGAAATTGTGCTTGAGTCAAAAAAAATGGTTGAATCGCGCGACGCGTTGCGCCAAGAAATACAGACTACGCGTCCACAGCCAGCACTCGCCGTTTTGCCACCCGTAGTGGATGTGCTGGAGCAGGAACTCATTAGCGTGAGCATGATGAATGCGTCGATTAGTGATTTGCTGATCGCTTTCGCTGATCAAGCGGCATTAAATCTAATTGTTGATCCGAACGTCATCGCAATTAGTAAGCGCGCCGATATGTATCTGAAAAAGGTCAGCCCGCGAGAGTTTGTCAATGAAGTCGTGCGCGCTTTTGACGTAGTAGGCGAGATTCGCGGCAATACGCTGCGTGTGAACTTGCTGGAAGAACGCATTTTTGCGCTCGACATGCTCAATAGTTCAATGACGATGGACGTGACGTCCGGCGGTAACGTATTCGGAGCAAATTCAGGCGGTGGCGGAAGCTCGAATGCCTTGCGGGGCAATGTCTTGTTATCTGGAAATAACGGCGCCAAAGTAGACCCGTACGAGCAAATTGAAAATAGCGTAAAACGGATTTTGGGTGAAGGTGAAGGCGTTAGAAAAACTACTTCAGCCAGCAGTGCCACTACAACCGGAAGCCCCGCGGCGGTAGCAGCGGCTGCGAATGCAGAAGAGTCACCACAAGAAAAAACGGGGTCGACATTCACTTTAAACAGAAATAGCGGCGCGCTATACGTAAAGGCACGCCCTTCGCAATTGCGATCAATTGAAAAAATACTAGAGCGGACACAGAAAATTTTACGTCGTCAAGTGCAAATTGAGGCGCAGTTGATCGATGTGCAGTTAAATGACGGTTATGAATTTGGGGTCGACTGGAATTTGTTGCGCCAACATGCAGCAGCGGGCTTTGGCGCCGTACCAGGAACGTTGGGTACGGTCACCAGCGCTTTGGGTAATCCTAGCATCGGTGATTTAGCGCAGCGTACCTTAACCCTGCCCGCGCAGTTGATAGGTTCTGCCGCGGGGCCCGCGGCGGGCCTAGCCTATCAAGAACGGTCGTTCAGTACGGTGCTAACGGCACTTCGATCTTTCGGTGCCGTCAAAATTTTATCGAATCCCAGTGTGCAAGTACGCAATGGCACACCGGCACTGTTAACTGTGGGTACCAGTTCACGCTATGTCGCGAAATCAAGCGTAACTTTAAATACCCCAGGTGGTGGTGCTTCGACAACATCGTCTGATGTGCAGACAGATTCGGTGTTTTCCGGAGTTATGGTTGGTGTAATCCCCTTCGTACGTGAGGATGGAAAAATTGAATTAATGGTGCACCCAATGCAAACTGAGGTAGAAGCGAAAAGCTTGGCGCTCATTGATGTGGGTGCGGGCAATCGCTTAACGCTGCCTATAGTTAACTACAAAGGCATGACAACCACGCTCAATGTAGCAGACGGCGATACCGTGCTGATTGGCGGCTTGATCGATCGTCGCGTTGGTGGCGATGATCGCGGTGCGCCAGGGGCGTCAGATATCCCAATTTTGGGTAAGTTATTTAGCAGTCAACGCAGTACCCACACGAGTCGTGAGCTGGTAATGGTGCTAAGGGTGAAGGTACTTTGATGGTGCCTTGACGGTGTCATTGGAAGTATAAAATTGGTTTGGTCTGCATAAGTTGTCACCGAAAATTTATGAGCGCTAATATATGAGCCTAATGCATGATGCGTTAAAAGAGATGGATAAGCCTAGGCCTGATAGCACGTCAGGCAGCCAGCTTGGCATTCCCGCGATTATGCTGGCCGAGGCAGAAACTTCAGGTGCGGTAGCAGGTGTGCCTTCAAAGTCACAAAACGATGACATCACTTTGCCTATGGGCAGCAGCGCGCTGGAGTGGCGTGTTGCAAAGATAAGTGGCGATGCACATGCCGATGCTTACGCAAGCGAAGAATCGGCGTCTTCAAGAATTGCCATCATTGCATGGCTATTGGCAGGGATTTTGTGCGTGCTACTTGCCTTACTGTGGTGGATGCAATCGCGCCACGCACAACAAAACGTTCAGGCTACAGAGCGCATCGCTATCGTCAGTCCCTCGCCACAAGCGCCGATATTAACGCCGACTCTGCCAGTCGTACCGCCAGTTTCCGCCAGCCAAATTGAGGCGATTACCGCCGTAGCGCCTGTCGCGCTAATGCCGCAAACGCCTACGCCGCAGCCGGATGTCGCCAGGCCCAGCGTCATGGTAACGCAGGCCGTACCCTCACCAATTGTGGCGGCGGCCGCTAGCGCGATAAAGGTAGATCCGTTTTCCGTACCCGCTGCAACTGCGCCGTCTGCATCCACTTTTTCACGCGCTTCGGCTGCTGGAGCTGCTTTGAAGTCTGCTGCTGGCGCATCTGCCATTGTTGAGGTGGTCAATCCAAACCGCGGGCAACCTACGGTGACGCCATCATCTGCGTTCGCAGTTGTTCCGGCGCCAGCCAAGGCACCTACGACCGTGCCACAATTTACGCGTGAAACGCTGAAGAGCGCGAATATTCCTACTAAGGATATGCCGCGTCCGCGCACCGCCATTCTATCGACCACTACCTTACCAGTGCCGGTGGCTGAAGCGCCAACCATAATAGCCGCACCTGATGCGGTAAGCGAGAGCAAAGTAGCGGCTGTAGCGCTTGCAGGAAATACTCGCGTGCCGCCCATTGCGTCCCATACGCCAATTACACCCAATGCGGGCGCAGCAGCTATTGAAGCAGCAAAACCGCCGGCAGCTTCAGCCAAGCAACTAGCCACGCAGGCGGGTCTCGCCGCGCTAGAAACTATACGTAAAGAAAATGAAGTGCAACAAAATGCAGCGGCGAGGGTGGCAACATCAAAAAACGCCGCTACGCGCTACGCTTCGATCGGCCGTGCGCTGGCGGCTGGAGATCGCGCTGCTGCACAAAATGCGCTCAACAGTTTAGAGCAAGAGCTACCTCCTTCCAGTCTTACCTTGTTACGGGCTCGTGCTTGGATAGCAGGGTCGGGCGCCGATGTTGCGGCTGCACGTAACGCCTACAATGCGATATTGGTGCGATTACCGGACGATGAAAATGCGCTGTTAAATATGGCTGCGTTGGAAGCCAAAGACGGCAAAATGGACATAGCGCGTAGTTTAGTGGCGCAAACACTGAGCGCTCATCCAGAATCAGTCGCCGCCAAAGCCGCCCACCAGCGTCTTGCATCATTGACAGCACAAGTAAGATGAAGCCGATATTAGAAGTGGTGCATGCCATCCCTCCAGGTGCGCCGGCGGTGCTAGGAGCTGCCGACGCGAGTGCGGCGGTGGCGTCTGAACCAGCATCTGCCATTGCTAGCGCTACGGTTTCGACGACAATACCAGCGCAACCAATTGCGCGTGTGCGACAGGCACACCACGCGCTGGGTATGATTCGGAACCCGTTTCCGCCAACGCCAGATGCACAAGGCTATTTCTTTACCGAAAGTCTAAGCAGCGATTTTGCAGAGACTCTACATTGCATTCGCAGTCGTAAGGGGTTCGTGTTGATCACTGGTGAAGTCGGTCTAGGCAAAAGTACGTTTGTGCGTAACTTAATGGACACGCTGGTACTTGAAAATACGGCAGTCTCGCTGGTGCTCAATACTTTCTTGCAAGGGGGCGAGTTACTTTCAGCCATCAATGATGATTTTGGCCTAATTCATGAGACACCTGTCGTTGCGTCCGCATCGTTAGATGCAAACTTAGCGGTGCAGTTAACGCGCTTAAATGCATTTTTATTGCATTGCGCTAGCGCACGCAAAAACTGCGTACTTATTATTGACGACGCGCAAAATTTGAATCGTCAGAGTTTAGAGTTAGTTCGGTTGCTTTGCAATGTTGAAACTGGACAAGAGAAACTACTCCAAATTGTGTTGGTGGGGCAGCCAGAATTGTTGGAAACGCTCAGTGAGCCATCACTGCGCCAGTTAAAAAGCCGAATTGTTAAGCACGTGCAGTTGCTTGGGTTAACAATGTCAGACACCTCGCGCTACATAGACTACCGCATGATTCAGGCTGGATTAGGTGGAGAAAACGTCGCTGCTGGGCAACAGCAAATCCACTTGCGACCTGAGGCTGTTACGACCCTATTTTCGGCCACCTTAGGCAATCCAAGGCAGCTTAATATGGTGATGGATCGATGTTTGTATGGGTTGGTGGCAAGTCGTAGCCGGGTGGTGACGCAAGATCTTGTGCGTGCTGGTGTGGCCGAAACTACAGTTGCTAGCAGCGGCAAATTATTACCGCGCGACGGCGCAGCGCAAACGGTGATGGTTATGTCACCGCGCGAACTTTTTCAAAAGTATTTTCTTCCTTACGCTTCCGCCTGGGCCGCGATGGGCATCGCCCTACCCGCGCTCGCACTAGCTGGCTGGTCAGTTTGGCGCGATAACGGTGCGGTTGGACCTGCCGCTGCGGCGCCCACTCTGGTATTTGCCGCAACAGTGCCTGCCGTACCCCTTGGATCAAGCCTGCATGCGGTTAAAATCGTTGCCGGTGAGGCACTTCAGTCGCAAACCCGCGTAGCAAACCCAACGGACGCACCAACACCCACGACGCTGCAAACGCCACCATTCGGAGCTGCGAGCATGGCGGCCATGCCCGCAATTACCGCCGCACCCGCGGCAGTACCTCTAGATACCCGCTTAAGCGAATGCGCATCACGCCTAACGAAAATGACTTCTGCCAATTCGCTGCAACAAATGCACTTGCAACCGATCTCCGTCAGCGCGGTGGCACAGTACGGGAAAACGTTGGAAGCGCGCAATTTAGCGTGTGTTTTGAATCAAGGTGACGCCGCAATTTTGATGTGGAAGCTCACGGCCTTTAGCGAACAAGCTCGCGCCGCACAGCCTAATGCAGCACTACAAAGTCTGCAACGGAAATTGCAACAAATGGGATTTTTGACCGATAGTCGCGTCGACGGCTGGCTTGGCCCGCGTACCAAAGATTCGCTGAAACACTTTCAAGCTAAATACAATTTGCCGCTTAGCGGCGAACCTGATGCATTAACCACTTTGTTGTTGGAGAATTTCGATGGCTAATCTGTCCCTATCGTCCGTATCGTCGGTAGCCCGAGCCAATCCCGCGAACGCGGCGCCCGCCGCCCGTGAGGGTAGCCGCATCGCACCAGTTGCTGCTGCACCTCCAACGTTGGATGGAGAGCGGCATAATCTGATGGGGCAGTTTTTATTGAACCACGGCGCAATAAATCAATTGCAGCTTGAGTACGCATTACAAAAAAACGCGATTGAGGGCGGTAAATTAGGCCGCACATTAATTGCGCATGGGCTAGCGAGCGAATCGCAAATTGCGCAGTTCTTAGCGGCCCAGCGCAACATAAAGTTTATTGATGTATCGCGTTTGGCGGCGCCGGCACACGAAGTGTTTTCGCTTTTTAATCGTGATCTATGTATCACCCATAATTTTTTGCCGTTGGCACGCGTTGATGGCGCGCTAGAAGTCGTTTTGGGCGATGGTGATCCCACCAATGTGGTAGATTTAGTGCAGCGCCGCACTGGATTAAAACCAGTATTCTGCCAAGGCGAATTTACGCCGGTGTTACAAGCTATTCGCCAGCACTTTTATTTCGCTCAGCATCCTGTAGAAGAGCTTTTGGCAAGAGAAGCAAGGCGACTAGCAGATGACCCAGACATGGCTTATAGTCCGGAAAAAATGCTTGATCACTTGATGCATTTAGCGGTGTATAAACGCGCAACCGATATTCATATTGCCCCTGCCGCACACAGCTTACATATTTTGTTTCGGGTGGATGGGGTATTGCGTCCGATGTTTGCGTTGCCGCAAGTGCTGGAGCGATTACTGGCTTATGTGAAGCTACTAGCGGAAATGGATGTGGCCGAGCAGCGCCTACCCCAAGATGGTAGCTTTGCTGCCACCGTGCTGGAGATGCCCTTTACCTTGCGGGTTTCCACCTTAATTTCAGAACATGGCGAACGCATGGTGTTGCGTATCTTGCCGGACCGCAGCGAACTTGGAGGCTTAGAAGATTTAGGTTACCGCGCTGACGATGTAGACTTGTTACGTGAAGTTTTTGCTCGTCCAGCCGGATTGATTTTGATCACTGGCCCTACAGGTTCCGGTAAAAGCACCACGCTCCACGCGGCATTGCGGATGCAATCGCTTATTGAGCGTAATGTGCTGACGATTGAAGACCCAATCGAATACAGCGTTCCTGGCGCCTGTCAGACTGAAGTAAATCGGCGTGCAGGCTATGATTTTGGCACAGTAATGCGACATTTTTTGCGCCACGACCCCGATGTCATGCTCATCGGTGAAATTCGCGATTCAGCCACAGCCCAAGCCGCACTAGATGCCGCATCCACAGGCCATTTGGTGCTGTCCACCATGCACGTGGGTAGTGTGTTTGGTGTGGTGCCGCGCTTGCGGTTACTCAACGTAGATTCGGAAACGATTGCAGAGAATTTAGTAACGGTGATTAATCAACGCCTAATTCGCCGCATCTGTCCGCACTGCAAAACTACGCGGCCTATAGAGGACAAAGAGCGGTCGTTTTTTGGTGCCGATGTACCGGCAACGGTGTCTTATGGAGTGGGCTGCGATGCCTGCCACGGTAGCGGATATTTAGGACGCTTGCCGGTATATGAAATGGTATCAGTGTCGCCGGAATTAGCAGATGCGATCGGTAACGACGTGCCGCGCCAAGAAATACGCAGAATTGCCACCGGTACTGGCTATCGCTCTATGCTGGATATGGCGCGTTGGCGGGCGCTGCAGGGTGAAACGACGGTGGATGAAATTAATCGCTCCGTGGGTGGAGTGTTCGTATGACAACCGCGAGTGGCATGAATACATTTTGGTACCATTTGCTACTTGCGGACGGCAAAACTAAGCGCGGTTTTGTGCGTTTGGCAGTAGAACGTGATTTTTCAGCGCGGATTTGGCTAGAGCGTCAACATGATGGTGTGGTGTTGGCCCTGCAGCGCATGCCATCATGGGTTGCAGGTGCCCAAGAGCTTGTTTCGCGACCATTCCGCCACCACGTAAGTCACGAAGATCTTGCTGGTTTTCTGCGCGATTTATCCCTCATGGTTGGTTCCGGTGTGCCCATGCTGGAGGCGCTGCGCACCATTGCTTCTGAAGGTGAAATGGGCGAGCAGCCGCGACTAGTTGGCCTTTCCAAGAGTTTGCTCGATGACTTAAATGCGGGTTCATCAGTGTCCGATGCGTTTTCTCGTCACCCTGACGTGTTTCCTGAAAGCGTGCGTAATTTGGTCATCATTGGCGATAAATCCGGTAAGCTCGACAAAATGTTGCTGGAGGCATCAAATCACATCGAGCGCTTGATGCGCATCAATCAAGACATTCGTACCGCACTCATTTATCCAACCTTCGTGTTCGCGACAATTTTTGCCGTGGCCTTGTTTTGGATTTATTACGTCGTACCAAACATGGCGCAACTATTTAAGCAACTGCAGGCAAAACTGCCACCGGTTACCTTGGCGCTCGTTAGCTTTGCCGATTGGATGGGTAAACATGTGATTTTGGGCTTAGCCATTATCACTCTGCTAATCATCGGATTTGTCATGGCTAAAAAGCATATTCCTGCCATGCGCCCCGCGATGTATGACTTCGGACATAAGTTACCCATTGTGCGCACCTTGCTTCGTTCGGCAGGCTTGGCGCATCTTACCGAGCATTTAGCGTTATTGATCCGTGCGGGTGTCGATGTGGTGACCAGCCTAGACATTTTAGGGCGCGCAACTGGCAATCCTTACTATCAATCACGCATCATCGCCGTACGTGAACGGGTATTGCGGGGCGAAAAAGTAGCACCTGCAATGCGCCAAACTGGTGGCTTTCCGGCGCTAGTGACGCGCATGGTGGCCGTAGGTGAAGAATCAGGAACCCTAGATAAGCAGTTGCACCATCTAGCCGCAGAGTACCGTAACCGGCTCAACAGTTTGGTGGCTAGTTTAGGTGAAATTATCAAACCGGCCATTATTATTTTAGCGGGCGCTATTTTCTTATTTTTGATTGTGGCTTTATTGCTACCGATCTACGATTTAGTACGTCAAACCGTGTCCACCTCGATGACGGGCAGCTAGCCTTGTCAGCCGATAGAACGACAGTTGAATTTTTAGTATTGGAGTGAAGATGAAAACAACTTTTAATAATCCCCCATCGCAGGCGCTGTATGGTGCACGGCTGATGCGCGCCAAGCAAAAAGGCTTCACGCTCTTGGAGCTCGCAGTGGTGATCTCAATTATTTTTGTAATTTTAGGTTCTGTCACCATCGGGCGCGACGTGCATCGTAACGCCGCGTATCAACGCATCTCCAGCAACTTCATTCAAGGCTGGTTGATTGCCTACGATGCGTATGTCGCGGGAACTGGCGTAGTGCCTGGTGATTCCGTGACCGTGCCCACTGGTTTTGTTGCTGGTGCAACGGCCACCGACCTGTGCGGTGTTGCCTTGATGAACGCCATGCAGGCAGCGGGTGTGGCCATGCCGGCAGGTCGCACCGAGGGCGCAAATGATCGTTATGTCTATTTAGATACGAATGGCGTTCCGCATGAGCTCGTCGTGTGTTTACGCAATGTGCCATGGTCCGAGCCGGGCGCTACGGTGGGCACTTATCAGGTGCGCAATCGCAATACGCTGACTATTAGCGGTATGACGCCAGCGCTGGCAAAAATGATCGATAATCAAATTGACGGTTTGCCCGATGCGCGTTTTGGTCAAATGCGGGAGCAGTCGCAAGCCGCATTGACAACGGCCACGGGTGTGCTGTGGAGCCAAGACGATACCACCGCTTTCGGCGCTGTTGCGCCGACAAGTTTAGATGAATCACAAGTAGTTGAATTGCTGGGTTACGTAAGAATGTCTCGATAGTGGGTGAAGGTTCGCTCCTGTCGAACAAACCTGCGCTAGGCGTTAAAAAGTGACGAGCTGAATCCCTTAACTGCTTAAAGATGGCCTCTTTTCAGACATCTTCAGGCGGTTTAGGCAACAAAAAATTGCTTTAGACTCGTCGCTAAATTTGACAACAATAAAATAAATATTTTATTGTTGATAGTTTCGTCGCTGAATCTCGTTTAGTAAGTATGGGTGATGTTTTTAAGCGCAGTCTTCGCCGATTTTTTGGATTCACGTCGCACACTCAACCCGGCAAACAGAAAGTTAACAAAATGAAAATAAAACGGGCACAAAAACACCAGCCGCCGCAACAGCAAAGCCTTAAAAAAATGGCCGGTCTCGGGCTGCTAGAGGCAATGCTGTTTCTATTTGTGATTGGCACCATCTTGGTAGTGGGCTATGCATGGTTAGCCGCAAAAAGCCAGGCAGAACGCGCAGAAACGACCAAGGCGCAACTGCAATATGTCAATCGCTATATTGAATCTTTTGCAGCCGTCAATTATCGCTTGCCCTGCCCCGCCACCACCATTGGTGGCGCCGAGGACTGCACCAGCCCGACCAATGTCAAAGGTTATCTGCCCTATGCCTCTATTGGCTTGAGCGCATCAGACACTAAAGCGGGCGATCTCCAAATGCTCTACATGGTGAGCCGTAGTGCCGTAGCAGATCTTGGTGCGGCCACCAATGTTTACGAGCCAATTAAGCTAAAAAACACCGTGGCTGTGCCAGACACCTACGCGCTTGCGCAAATTAGCACTGGCGATTACTGCCGCAAGCTTGCACTATCCGGCGCTGAAGCAACGGGTGTTTCAGTGTTTACGGGCGGAACCGGACGCCGTGTTGCCTATTCAGTGGCTCACCCCGGGCAGGTAGATGCAGACGACTCGGGCTCGCTGTTTGATGGTCGTAATGCTAACTTAAGCAACAGCGCGATGGAGGCACCCGATGTTGCGCAAGTATCGGGCAGCTATGATGATCGGGTATTGGCGCGCTCGGCCGGTGACTTAATGTTTACCAATGACTGCGCTAGCCATATCGCATCTCTAAATTTGATGGGGCTAGGCGTAAATGTGATCTCGGAAGTACAAGATCAGTTTGCTGCGGCGAAAGAGGCCGCTGATCTTGAAATATTAGTCTCTATTTTTAAGACGCTCATTGCCGCCTATGGCGTAGGCATGGCGGGCATTAGCTTAGGTGCTAGCATTGTTGAGCTAGGTGTTATGTCTGCAGCGCTGGCGGTAGCTGTCGGTACATGTATTGTGTTGGTCGGCTGCGCGTTCATACCACCTTATACTGCGGCCGTCACTGCCGGTAGTATCGCCATTGGCTTAAATGTGGCGGGCGTTGCGCTGGCGGTGGCAGCGGTTGTTATCAATGTGGTTTACATCGTGTTGGTCGCGGAAGTAGCAGCCTTGGCAGGTAGTGCCGCCACCCAAGCCAATCCCGATTTGACGACCCAGGTTGAGGATGCCAGATTGCGTTGGGTCGCGGCAACAGCGGAGAAGAATAACGCCGCCGCGCGGCTTGTTACCGCTCAAAATGATTTGGCGGCGGCTGATCCCGCGCGCACTACCGCCCGAAACAACTTGTACAGCACAACCGGGAGCACCATCAATTCTGCAAATTTAGCGGGCGTACCAGTTACCACGACCGCCACCACAACAAACGACAGCTTTGTTGCTGATGTAGTCGCAAAATACACGCTGCTTGCGCAAGCTAAAGCTGCCGTTGCCGCTGCCAATCAAGCGGTGGCGACCGCTCAACAATCGGCGGTAGGCTATGTGGCGCCACCCGGTACCTCGGTATACACAGCGGCGGAGCTTGCCACTATTGCCGCAAAGCAAACGTTGGCCAATAACGCCATTACGGCGCAGGGTGCGGCGCAAACAACTTATGACACGGCGCGGAATGCACTGATTGCCATCAATAGACGAGCCTACACTGTGACCACAACTGTAATAATTCCAGGGTCGCCGCCGACCTCGGTAACCACCACAACCACTGGACATATCGATAATCGCGCTGCGATCACCACACAAATTACCACCTACGAAGAAAAGTACACGGCATTCGCGGTGGCTGAAAACGGTGTGTTGCTTGCGCAAGATAGTTATAACAAAGCGGTAGTAGCAGAAACCGGCGCAAAGGATGCTTATGATCAATTGCGCCTAACCAGCACCACAGTTGCCACGCCTATCGGGAATGTAACGGGACCGTGGGGGGGCGCTGAAGCGCTACTTCGAGAAGCGGATGCTAAGGGAGGAATGCGATGAAAAAATATGGACAAACACGCCGCGTGCTGTGCAGTAACCGCGTAACGCTGAAAGCGCACTTGCGCGGATTTTCACTGCTCGAAGCCGTAGTGGTGCTAGCCGTTTCGGCAGTGATAGGTGTAGCGATATGGCAGTTGTTACCGGCCATGGTCGGGACAGCTAATGAAGACACATCCCAAGAGCAGGTGATAGGAGCGCAACAGGCTTTGGAAGGCTTTATTGTGCGCCAGCATCGCCTGCCTTGTCCGGCCAGCGCTGGAACGGGTGTTGAAGATTGCGCCAGCACTGCATCTGCAGGACAGTTTCCGTATAAAACAGTGGGTCTCAGCAGCGGCGCAAATCTTCGCTACGGCGTGTATCGCAATCCTAATTTGGTTACGGTAACAGCCGATGCTGATTTGGCCGCCGCAAAGCTGCGCTACCTGCCGCCTCTCCCCCCAACACCCGTCCTTGCGGCAACGCCTATGAGTGGCCTAGATCTTTGCATCGGCCTTAAAAACGCAATCGCAACCCCCGCGGGTGGCACTATTACTTCGGGAAATGCGCCGGTCGCCTATGCGTTGGTACATCCAGGCGTAGATGGTGTTTTCAGTTTGGCCAATAACACCACCAGCTTTGCTATTGGATCTGGCGTGCGCGATCGCACCTATGATGATCGCGTGTTCAGCGCCGGATTGTCTGAGCTGTTTGGGCGGATAAATTGTCCCGAGCGCCTTGGTGCTGCCAATGGCGCTGCGCGCGCTGCGTATGGGGCTTACGATATTGACCGAAAAGCCGAGTTTCACGAGCGCTTCCGGCGCTTTGATGTGCGTGTACAAACGCAACTGTTAGCGGTGGCTGAGCAAAATAAGCTCATCGCGATTGCTGACGCGGCAATTACGGTGATGGCCACTCTACTCGGTGCTGCCGGCGTGCCGGACACCAAAGGCGCCACCTTGGTGCTATCGGTCATTGCGCTGCCTTTGGCGGTAGCGCAATCTGCATATGGCTTAGCACAAGCGATCATCGCTGTAACCGAAGCACAGGCAGCGTTAGCTGAATCGCAGGCAAATTTAGTCTTGGCCACCGCATTTAGAGTCGACACTAACTTGTTTTATCTCAACGCACGAACGCAAGCGAGCGTCATTCGCACGAAAGGACTGCTCCTATGAAGAGGACTAAACAGTTGAGTGCGCGCATTGGCGCCAAGACACTACGTGCAGCCGGATTTAGCTTGGTTGAGGCCGCAATTGCTATCGCAGTCCTTGGCGTGGTTGCCATGGCAGTCGTAGGTTATTGGCAAACGGCAGCGCGCGCTAACGTAAAAGTAGTTGAGCAAGATTTGATAAAGCGTGCACAAGGCGCAATTGTTGGGTTTGCGTTTGCGAAAGGTCGCCTACCTTGTCCGGCAGTAGTGGGCGGTGCTGGCACTGAGTTATGTAGCTTAGGGCAAATAGGCGAGCTGCCTTGGGCAACACTTGGCATAGCTGATACCAGTGCGCAGAAAATGAGATACGGCGCCTATCAAAAGCCAAATGTGCTGCCCTCACTAGACAACGACCTAACTGCGTTAAAAGATCGCTACCGGCATTTGATGGCCGTAGGGAGCCCACCGGTGGGTGTGCCCACCTTATTGGGTAATGCGAATGGCTATGATTTGTGCTCAACCCTTGGGGTGCTCGGCCGCAACGAAACCCAATCAGCAGGTGATAGAAACTACTTAAGCACAGCCTCACCAAACGGCACCAGTAATGTGAGAAATATTGCATTTGCACTGACGATGCCTGGATTGAAAGACGCCGATGGCGATGGCAATCGCTATGATGGACTTCAAGCGACGCAAACTGCAGCAAACCCCGTCTTTGATATGCCAGAACGGACGCAAACTAACAATTACGACGACAAGGTCGTTACCGTTTCTGCCACATCATTGTTCGCTAATTTATCCTGTGGTCTGGGTTTTTCAGCGGCGGATCACACGCACTTTAATACGCTAGTCGCCGCACGTATTATGCACAAAGGCATGGTTGATTATGCGTACCTCCAGGTGCTCAATGCCAAGCTGGCAGCTGCCGCAATAGCCGGGGGCGCATCTGGCATCGCATCAGCAACTTCTGGCGTTGCTCTCGCGGCGGCACAAATTGCCTCGACAACGGCCGAAACTATTTTTACATTTGGTGCTTACGGCTTTGCCTTGGCGCTAGCCATCGCAGGGCAAGTAGCCGCCGTGGCGGCGTTAGCGTTAGCGATTGCCGCGTTGGTTATTTCCGTCGCTATTAAAGCCGAATCCGACCTAATCGTTGTTGACTTTAATGCTTACGTGACCGAGGCGTTAACGCTTGGGAACAGTATTGAAGTGAACGCGCGCGCAGCTGACGCCGCAGGATTATAGAAATAAAAATGCGAGTATCTAATTTAAAACACGTCATGCACGTATTTGTTAAATTGTGAATAGCAGGTGTAAAGCTAAATATGGTCCAATAAGCCCCGAGTAGCTTTATTTTTAGAACCCCTTGAAATGCCCGAAGATGTCCTATTTTAGGACGTTTTTGGGCATATTTTTGGGTAACGCGCGCGGATGCGTTTGACGCGCTTTGAGGCTGCCGGCACCACCTAGACGCCTTAACTGTGTATCATCGGGTGATATATTCCCTTAGTTATTAATTCGAGAGTGAAAGCGCCTATGCAGCAAGTCCGTTACCGAACGCGTATGGGTGTGTTGAGAAAGTTCGTGCTTATTTTGGTTTGCTCATTACTGCCTGTCTTGAGCCTAGCGCAAAACCCTACCCGCATTATTGACACCTTCACGGTTGTAGATGGCAACAAACTGCGGAGCTTTCCCACGAAGAGCACCGTGTCCTTTGTCAATGATCCCGACAAGGGCCCAATTTGGGTCGTGCTCAGCTACACCGGGCAATTAATTGACGGGGCAAGAGATGGCTTAATGGTGCTGGAAGTGTCCCCTGAGGGCGTGCCCCTAGTTTCAATGGATAGTTTTAGCCAGTTTGAATCGCAGCACATGATGCCTTATTTGGTTGAAGGCAACGCCCCCGTGACCGCCTTGGCGCCCATCATCGCGGGGATACCACCGATTTTGTCGCAAGACGACATCAAGCTAAAAATAGGCGCCGACGATCTCGCTCGTTACAATGCGATGTTTAAAGATCAACAGCGTTTGCTTCAGCTCATTAAAACGAATCGCTTTGTGGTCCCAAAAGGTAAAAGCGCGCGGCTGTTGTTTACCTTAGCCAAAATTGAAAATATGAACTTTGGCACGCTGCAAGTCATCGTCGGTCAAGGCGATATTCCTACAGAGTTACTTGGCTACATTGAAGACCGCAACGGTAGTTGGTTTTATCGTTACCGTCATTTGTTGGCATTTATCGGCGGCGTAATTTTGTTAGGCTTTGCCGTGCGCCGGTTTTTTTCGCGGTAGGCTGGCAAAAAATAATGCCTGAAGACGCCCTATAATAGGACATCTTCAGGCGCTTTTAGTGACGGTTAGCGATATTTGCGCCGTTGCAAGAATCAAACATCCCACTGTCGAAAGATCACGCACACCGTCGTTTTATCCAGCATCGCGAATTCACGCGAGCCCCACGCCGTGTGCTTTACCTGATTCGAATTAGGATGCAACAAATGTGGCGAACGAGCTGAAAGCTCCGCATAAATCGCATCAATATCATCCGTATCAACCCCAAATTCCGGTCGCTCCATTGCGGCACCTTCCGGATAAGCCACGATGTAAGCCTTAGCGCCATCGCGCGCAATTACAGCCATTTTTGCATCTTGATAAAGAACTTCAAAACCCAAACCATCGACGAAAAATGTTAAGCCGTCTTGAAGGGTGTTGTAGAAGATTTTTGGGATTAGGTTTTTGAACATGGGGGTTCCAAATGGTTAGGCAGCGTGCGCGGCGATCGACTTGATACTGGGCCGCGCGCGCCACAAGAATGTACACTATCCGGCGTTCATCTGCGGGTCGAAGGACCACAATGCTGCCAGCATCAATTTTAGCGGAGGACACAGAGCGTCCGCGATCACGGTTGGGCAATGGAGGTTTATCACGGTCTCTGAAAAAGCAAATTTTAAAAGGTATGCAACGGTTCCTCATGCCAGCGTCTAAATCATCGATCCATTACTTAATATGCTGCGAGCCAGTATGAAGTGAGCCACGTTGCTACGCCACCCCACAAAAGCAACGGCTCAACCCAAGCGTGCGAGCGCTGTAGCGCAACCAAAAGCAGGCCGGCTCGAATGAGTGGCGCGATCGAAACAAGTGCGCAGGCAATTAACGGAACAACCATGGCGACACCGGTCAGCGTCAACGAGCCTTTGCGGACGGGCAGGTAAAACTGCCCGTCAAATAGTCCGAATGCTGCGTATAGCAATATAAAGATGCAAAAGACAACTACGATTGCATGTTTAGGCCATGAGGATGTTTTTGCTTGCATCGACGCGGCTTTTCAAATGAGTGTTTTTAAGGATGAAAGATTTTTAATGCTGCCACGGTACATTGCTTAACGTCTTGTGATCTTTGACTGCCTGGAGACGCCCTAACTTAAGGCATCTTCAGGCATCTAAAATTACCCCCGATAAACCCGGCTCCCCTCATACCACTTCAAGAAATGCCGTGCCGTAACCAATATTGCGGCACTCGCGGGCAGCGCTAACAGTACGCCAAAAAACCCAAACACTTGCCCAAACGCCATCAAAGCAAATATCACCGCCACGGGATGCAGCCCAATGCGCTCGCCGACGAAGCGGGGCGTGATGATGAAGCCTTCTAATATTTGGCCTACGGCGAATACGCCCCACACCATGAGCACGCCGGTGAATGACGGGAATTGTAGGAAAGCCGTGACTGTGCCTAAAATTAAACCAACCGCCGCGCCTAGGTAAGGTACGAACACCAGTAGGCCCGTTACTAGCCCAACCGGTAGCGCAAATTCTAGACCTACCATCCACAGGCAGGCTACGTAAAACACCGCCATCATGAGCATGACTGATATTTGGCCGCGTAAAAATTCGGAGAGGACGCCGTCAATTTCACCGGCAATTTCTTGCACTTTTGGGTACCACGGGCGCGGCACGGTGCGGGCGACTTTGGCGACTAAGCTGTCCCAATCGCGCAGCACGTAAAACAACACGACGGGTAGCAATGCAAGGTTAACTAAGAACCCCAATACGGCCAAACCGCCTACGGTTGCGCCTGAAAATATGCGTTTAGCGATGCCGCTGGCGTCTTGCATATTGTCGGTAATAAATTGCTTAAATGATGCGGGATCAATATTAATTTTAATCCCCAAGGTGCTCTCAGCCCACGGAATGGCGCGGGTTTTCAGTTGGTCGGCTAAGCCGGGGAGTTGCGCGCTGAGTTGGCCAATTTCTTTGGTGAGCAGCGGCACAATAATTAAGATCATCGCTGCCAGCGCCAAAATTAATATTACTACTGCCAAAGCCGCACCCGTACCGCGGCTTATGCCTTTAGTTTCAAGCCAGTCAACGATGGGATCAAAAATATAGGCGATCATTGCTGCCGCTAAAAACGGCGCCAAGATGGGCGACAGTACCCACAGAAACGCGCCCAGAATTAATAGTGCAATGGCTACGAGGATGCAGGTTTTCGCTTCTGCACTGAGCCACGCCGTCGCCAACATTGGCGCCGGTTGCGCTGATACTTTGGGTGCTGATACAGGTTTGGCTTGCGGCGCTGCGGGCGATTGTGGCTTATTGCTGTGTTGATCGCGACGGGACATAGTCATTTCCAGTAAAATTGCTTGCTTAATGCTGTACTTTACCATCGCGCAAACAACTACGAGACCAAACATGCAACCCACTCCCTCATTGCCTCCCTCATTGCCGCCTTTAACCTACAAAGACGCAGGCGTGGATATCGACGCAGGGGACGCCTTGGTTGAAAATATTAAGCCATTCGCCAAGCGCACCATGCGGCCTGAAGTGTTGGGCAGCATTGGCGGTTTTGGTGCGCTGGTTGAGGTATCAAAAAAATACAAAAATCCGGTAATGGTGTCGGGCACCGATGGCGTGGGCACTAAATTAAAGTTGGCGTTTTTGCTTAACGTTCACGACACCGTGGGCCAAGATTTAGTGGCCATGAGCGTGAATGATATTTTGGTGCAGGGCGCTGAACCGATATTTTTCTTAGATTATTTTGCCTGCGGTAAGTTAGATGTGGCCGTGGCAACGGACGTAATTAAAGGCATTGCCTACGGTTGCGAACTTGCAGGCTGCGCCTTAATTGGTGGCGAAACAGCTGAAATGCCGAGCATGTATCCCGCTGGAGAATACGATTTAGCGGGCTTTGCCGTGGGTTTGGTTGAAAAAGAGAATATTTTAACCGGCGCCAGCATTGTGCCTGGAGATGTGGTGTTGGGCTTGGCGTCGAGCGGCGCGCATTCCAATGGCTATTCGCTGATTCGTAAAATTGTCGAGCGCGATAATTTAGATTTGAATGCACCAGAAAATGCCAAATTAGCCAAGCAGCTCATCGAGCCAACACGCATTTATGTAAAACCCATTTTGGCGCTGATGCAAGCGCAAATGGGTGTGGTAAAAGGCATGGCGCATATTACCGGTGGCGGTATCACCGAGAATTTACCGCGGGTGTTACCTAAAACTACGGTAGCGCAATTAAGCAATGTAGCGTGGCCGCGCCCCGAAATTTTTGGCTGGTTGCAAGTTAAAGGCGGGTTGGACGATGATGAAATGGCGCGCACTCTTAATTGCGGCATCGGTATGACCATCGTCGTCGCCGTCGAACATGCAGAAGCGGTACAAGCGTTTTTAGCCGCGCAAGGCGAAGCGGTTTTCAGAATCGGCAGCATCCGCACACGCGTGGGTGACGAGCATCAAACACAAATCACATTTTAGTCTGCCCCACGACTAAGGTGAAGTTGACTATATTGGCAAATCTCGGCGTGTCGTCATTCCCGCCATCGCGGGGATGACAATATGTCGGATGCATATTTGCCGTGCGGGACCATGAATTTACCAACACAATTATGAAAAAAGTCATCATCCTAATTTCTGGTCGCGGCTCCAATATGCAATCTATATTGGATGCCAACTTGGACTGCGAAATTGTGGCTGTTATTAGCAATCGCCCCGATGCTGGTGGCTTGGCCATTGCAGCGGCCAAAGGTGTGCCCACGGCGGTGCTAAACCACAAAGCATTTGCCAATCGTGCAACGTTTGATGAAGCCTTAGCCCAGAAAATACGGGCGTTTGCAGCTGATTTCATTGTATTGGCAGGTTTTATGCGGGTATTATCTGCTGGTTTTGTGGATGCGTTTGCGGGCAAAATTATAAACATTCACCCGTCATTATTGCCTAGCTTTCCCGGCTTGGCCACGCACGAGCAAGCGTTGGCCGCTGGTGTGAAAATTCATGGGTGCACTGTGCATATTGTTACTGCCGCACTCGATCACGGGCCAATACTGGCGCAGGCCGCTGTGCCTGTTTTTAGTACAGACGATGCCGCAAGCTTAGGCGCGCGCGTGCTCGCCCAAGAGCACACGCTTTACCCGCAAGTGTTACGGTGGTTGTGCGCGGGCAAAATGCCTTTGGATCATATAAATTCACAAAATCATGTCGTCCTTGAGGGAGCCGCCCGCGTTTATAGCGCATGTTTGGTTCAACCTGAGGAATAACCCATGCGCAATACCCGTATTTTGAGTGTGTTGAAATCGGCTACTTTAGGCTTAGCGCTAGCGTGCGCCGGTACGGCTGTTGCGCTTGAAAGCGCCGTGGCTAGCGTCACACCGTTAACTGCCGCAACTCTCCAACGAGCCAGCCTTAGCTTTAAGATCGTCAAAGCGGGTATCACGCTGGGCACCGTAGAGGAACAGTTCGTGCGCACGGGTGACAATTATAAAATTACGTCGGTTAGCGCCCCGTCTGGCGCGCTCAAGTGGTTTTATAAAGATAATATGCGCTTGGTGTCCGAGGGCACGATTAATGCTGCGGGCTTGCAACCACATTCTTATGATTTCTCACGTAAAAGTGATGAATCCAAAGCCGTGCGCGCCAAGTTTGATTTTGCGAAGAAGCAAATTTTTGCTGAATTTGAAGGTCGTGCTGAAACCTTCGATTTGCCGCTTGGCACGCAAGATCGTCTATCGTCGCTCTATCAGTTTATGTTCAACGTACCCACCGCCGATCGCGTTAAAACTTGGATGAGCCAAGGTAAACGCGCAGATCAATTTGTCTACGCCAAGCTAGGTGAAGAAACACTCACCGTTAATGCCACCAAATACGCCACCGTGCACTACAAACGTGAGGCCGCACCCGGCGAGAGCCAAGCTGAATTATGGCTTGCCAAAGATAGCCACTACATGCCCGTGCGTATCGTGTTTACCGATAAAAAAGGCACCACGTTAGAACAAGTGTTAACACGCGCCGAGTTCCGGTAAATGACGTTTCTTTCCAGTTTAATTTATGCCTGAAGATGCCCGTAATATAAGCGTCTTCAGGCCGTTTTTAACGGGAAAATTCACCGGACGACGGCTGCTTGCGTTAGCGCTATTCGCATCTTTGCTAATCCATTTTGGGGTGTTGTTATCGTCGATGGGTTGGTGCATTATTGGCGTCGACGATGGCCCAAAATCACCCGATGGCGCTGTGTTAATCGCAACTTTAGCGCCGCGGGCCACGCCAATTACGCCAACGCTACCAGCCCCCGCACTTCCCCCAACTGTGCCGCCAATGCTGAGGCTGCCAGCGGCAAGCAAGCCAACCGCTCCAGCCAAGCCCTTGGTGAGGCCAGCCGTATCCACCGAAAATCAAGATGATGCCAATGATGTCGGCTTGCAATCCATGCCAACTTTAGGCGCACTGCCAGAAGTGTTAGCGATTGCGCCGCCTGAACCGCCATTCCTTGAGCCTGATAAGGCTGCCGCGTCGCCAGTCAAAAAAGTAGAACCGGCGGCAACAGTGGCGGAGGGTGAATCCAACGCAACTCCGCGCTTAGATGCCACACCCGGCACCATCGATATCCGCTATAAAGTCACCTCATCTGTGGTGGATGCGATTGCGCGCTATCAATTTAGCCGAGATAAAAGCAATAAATATGAAATTGAAAGCAGCATTGAAGCAACCGGCTTTTTTGCTACCGTGTTTGAGGGCAGAATGCAGCAAACTAGCCGAGGTAGCATTTCGGAACAAGGCTTGTTGCCCGAGTTTTTTAGCATTCAGCGCGGCAGCGGCGCTGCCGAAACCGCCACGTTTGATCACGCATCGAACAAGATCATCTTTAATCGGCGCAGAGGTATGGTGATCGAAAATTTGCCGCATTCGGTGCAGGATATGCAGAGCTTTTTGTTCCAAATGGGTTTTGACGCGCCCAACATCGCGCCAAACGCTAATTCAGATGGATCGCAATTGGATGTCATCGCTACCAACGCCCGCAAAATATATCGCTATCAGTTTAAGTTTGTGGCGCGAGAAATGCTTACTTTGCCCTTCGGCAAGATAGAAACCATCCACTTGCGAAGCGAAGCGGCTGACCCTACTGATGTTTATGAAGTCTGGCTAGCCACGGCCTACAACCATATTCCCGTGAGGGTAAAATTTTACGCCGGACGATTTGCGCTGGAGCAGACCGCACAATCGGTGAAGGTCACGCCATTTAAGCCATGAAAATCTCGAAAATCGGCGATAATGGCGTATGCAAATTACTCCTTCCCAGTTTTCCTCCATCGTTGATGCGCTTACCGTGGTTTTGCCGCTGGTTTCACCGGCAGACGTAAGCCTCAAATTTTACTTCCGTCAGCATCCAAAACTAGGCGTGCGTGATCGCGCCGTGGTGGCTGAAACCATTTACAGCGTATTGCGCCATCGACGCGTGCTCGAAAGCGTTATCGTCGGCGGCCATCCGCGCCTGCTGGCCTTAGGCGCGCTCGCCCGCTTCTCTAGTATGGGCTTGCGCGATGTACTTAAACTTGCCAGCCAAGCCGATCATCCGCTGCTTGAAAAGTTGAAGGCACTCGATTTGTCGACCTTGCCATTTGCGGTGCGCACGGAATTGCCCGATTGGGTTTTGGCGCGCTTGAGCCCGTGGATGAGCGAAGAAGAAATTATGCGATTAGCGCAATCGCTACAACATGCAGCCCCCCTTGATCTCCGCGTAAACACCGTGAAGGCCAAGCGCGAAGCCATTCTTCAGGCATTTGCCCAAGAAGGTATTGACGCACTACCTACCGCAATTTCACCCATGGGCGTGCGCTTAAAAGGCAAGCCTGCACTGAATAAACACGCGTTGTTTTTAAACGGCAGCATTGAAATTCAAGACGAAGGCAGCCAAGTATTGGGCTTGCTGATGGAAGCCAAGCGTGGCGAGATGGTGGCTGATTTTTGTGCTGGTGCTGGTGGCAAAACTTTATTGTTGGGCGCGCAAATGGCGTCAACCGGACGCTTGTACGCATTTGACGTTTCGGAAAAGCGCTTGGCCAATTTATCGCCACGTTTGAAACGCTCTGGTTTGTCCAATGTGATGGCGCAGCGTATTGAAAGTGAAAACGATACCCGCGTAAAACGCCTTGCTGGTAAATTGGATCGTGTGCTTGTAGATGCCCCATGTACGGGCTTGGGCACATTGCGGCGTAACCCCGATTTGAAGTGGCGGCAGAGCGAAAAAGGCTTGGCCGAACTGAACGTAAAGCAAGCCGCTATCTTGGCGAGTGCAGGGCGTTTGGTTAAGCCGGGCGGCCGTTTGGTGTACGCTACCTGTAGTTTTTTGCGTGAAGAAAATGAAGATATTATTAGCGCTTTCTTAAAAGCCAACCCACATTTCAGCGTTGTGCCTGTGCACCAAGTACTCGATAGTGCGCGCTTGAAAGTGGAGCCTCCACAGGAGGGTGATTTTATGCGGCTCTATCCGCATACTCATCATGTTGACGGCTTTTTTGCGGCGGTAATGGTGCGTGGTGCTGCCGAACCAAAGCCCGAAAAAACTAAGCCAGTTGCTGATGACGCCCAAGCGCGAGCAGACACGGGCACGCCGACGGCGTGAGTAGTTGGTGATGGACGCATTTTTAGCTGAACTCCAAGCCTTCGCGCAAAGCATACTCACACGCCAAGGGGCATTACAAGCTTTGGTGCTGTTGCTTTGTTTGGCTTGCGCGTGGCTTGGTGCGAGAGTCATACGCTCACGTATGCCTGAAGGGTTAGCCCCGGGCACCGCAAAGGTAAGTGCTGGTGGTGTGGTGCGTTTGGCGGCACCCACTATCATGCTAGCGCTAGTGTGGCTAAGTTCATGGGCGCTCGCCAAGTTTCAAGCCGTGCCAATGTTGAAAGTAGCCTTGCCCATCATCGGCTCTTTCATGCTCATCCGCTTTGCGGTGTATATGCTGCGCCATACCATAGCGCCCAGCGCCACGCTTAAGGCCTTTGAGCGGGTTATTGTTTATAGCGCTTGGTCAATTGTTGTGCTGTACTTTACGGGGCTGTTGCCTGAGCTTGTAGCTGGCTTAGAGGCGGTCAGCGTCACCGTAGGCAAACAAAAAATTACGCTGTGGATGGTCATTGCCGCTATTTTATCCGTTGCCATCGCGATATTTGTGGCGCTATTTTTAACCGGCGTGTTAGAGCGCCGCATCATGACCTTGCAATCGGTTGATTTAACCATGCGGGTGTTTGCCACCAAGTTGCTGCGCGCCATTGCCGTGCTAGTAGCAATTCTGGTCGCCCTGCCGATAGTAGGCATTGATATTACGGTGCTGTCGGTGTTTGGTGGTGCCGTGGGCGTGGGCTTAGGTTTAGGCCTGCAAAAAATTACCAGCAATTATGTCAGTGGTTTCGTACTCTTGCTCGATCATTCCATTCGCCCGGGTGATTTAGTGACGATCGATAATCGCTATGGCGTGGTCACCGACATCAAGGCGCGCTACACGGTGATTAAAAGTTTAGACGGTACTGAATCGATTATTCCTAATGATTTTATCGTCACCAATACCCTCACTAACCACTCTTACGCTGATAAATCTATTAGCGTTAAATGTACATTGGTGGTGCAACATAATGCGCCGCTGCTAGAAGCGCTGGCCATCTTCAATCAAGTAGGTAAAGCGCAAGCGCGCGTACTGGCTGAACCTGCTCCCCTAGCCTTGGTGCGGCAAATAACGGATGCAGGTGCAGAGCTGGAGCTTGCCGTGTGGATTAGCGATCCCGAAAACGGACAGGCGGCCTTACGATCTGACATTTTATGTGCTACGTGGCAACAGTTTAAGGAAGCAGGCATCGCCCTTGCGCAACACGCACCCGCAGCGCATGCGCGTCCCACCGCGGTGGTCGAACCTGTGCGCAAGCTATTGCCGTAAGCACTTCGCCATTTATCATTTGCTTATTCAAACTGCTTTTTAAAGCTCAGCAGTTTTTCGGAAAGCCATGCGATTTTGCACTTAAGCTGCGCTACATCGGCTTCCAGTTGGTTCACGCGTTCATCGCTTAGGCTGCTATCCAATACGGCGTCACTTAGTTTTGGTACGCATTAGGTAATAGCAGCAATGTGGGTGGTGAAATTTCCATATGTTTGCGCGCGTTTGCATAGTTATTGCAAGCGTTGTTGCTGCTTTTTGCAGACACCGTATGTTTTGGTGATGGGGTAAAAAATCGTAGCCTCCAACCCAATCGGGTGGAGTATCCAAAGGAAAAGATGACGGACGTGTATCGCGAACTCGTGGGTTTATTGATGGATATTCTACAGCGCGACATCGGTAATTACGATGTAGACGCTGAAGCCAGATGACGAGAAAAGGCGCCATCATGGCTGCCCGTTTAAGCAACTCCGGCATCATTAGAAAGTTAAGTTCGTAGTGAGCCTAACGGAATTGTTATTGGCAATACACAAAGTGTAGTTTTTTAGTAAAAACTTAGTTTTATTGTGATGCGTTTTGTGGAAATATTGTATCAATTTCTAATTATTTAAACTATAAATTTAATTTTGTGCGGATTTAAGGGTAATTTGGTAAAATTATGTACGTCACTAAGCGCTTTTAATATCGTAATTAAGTAAATTTAATCAAAAATAAAACAATCATCAATCTGGATGGCGCAAGTTATGAAATTTTTTACCTGAATGCAGTGGTTTTTGATTCTTTTAGTTATTGCTTCATCGCAAATGTTCGAAGGGCTAAACTTATACTCGGTATTTTGGAAGTGGCGATTTGGTTTTTAGCGCCGCCTATCTTAAATCTTGCTGAAGCAAGTGGAAATTTGCGCATCATGGAGGTTGTGGCGGCATCACCTCGCCTAGTGCCGACTGGAAATCATCCCCACAAAGCCGAGATTTCCCCGCCCCCATCAAATGCCATAACTAATGGCTACGTCTTTCGGGCAAACGTTTTACCGAACGACGTCCCAAATCGAAATGATAAGTTTGGTTACCCAACTAAGCGCGCGCCGCCTGCTGTGGTTGACGATGCAGTCAATCAGACGCTGAGCGAGCAAACAAATCAAATATTGCCCGTAAATTTAGAGCGAACTCGGGAAATTATGCGAATTGAATTAGGTCAACTTAGCCTAAAGCATCCCGTAAACAACAATCTGGAAAGTGCCGCTGTTGTTTCAACCAACTTCGTGGCGAACACCATTAACAATCCTCTAGATAATTCTGTCACACTAAAATGGCATGACTTAGCTAAAAATCGCAAAGGCAACTTGCGGTTATCAAAAGCGGCGGTTGCGATAGCAATTGACGATAAGCGGGGGCTGGCTGTTGTTGCTCAAAGTGCGGAAATAAGCATAGTTGATATGTTGGCGCACAAGGTGTCCGTTGTTAGTGCTGACGTAGTTTATTCACCAGCGGCTCCAACTATGGCATTGGACCAGATTTTAGGGCGCGCCCTGCTGCATTCAAATTCGAGTCGAGTGCTCAGCGTTTTTGACTACGCAAATGCCCAGCAACTTTACTCAGCAACGTTCGTCGCGCCGATTCAAAAAATTGTACTTGATTCCAAGTCTACGAACGCCTACGTTCTTCTCACAGACAATTCGGTGCATGAAGTTGACATAACGAACGGGAAGACCTTACCGCTTCTCATAAATGGCCGATTCACAGATATCGCAGTTGGTAACAGCACGTTGTTTGCTCTCTCGGCAACTCACGAGCGACTGGTTGCGGTAAGCCTCAATGATTTAAATAAAGTCGAATTTGAGATGCCACTCGTACACCCAGCTGCAACCATATCGGTTAATGAGTTGGCAAATATTGTCATGCTTGCAAACGCCGACGACGATAGCGTCTCGGTCTTAAATTTGGCAACACTTTCCTTTTCGGAAAGGGCGCTCGTTCTTTCGAATCTTAATTCTAAAGGGTCTATCCAGCTGGAAAACTCATCATCACAATCGACCGGAAGTGAGGGTCAGGATGCGTTTCCACCGCCAGTAAATCGTTCTGCACGGATTATTGATATCCAACCACGTTCATTTTTTGATGGTACAGAGTCGCTAGTTATTCAAATTGAAGGATTGGATATCACCGACGAGACCGCCGTTTACGCCGCTGGCGTTAAATTGCAATCGCAAAAGGTATCGGCAACCCAAGTTAGCGCAACCGTACCTTCGCCGATACTGGCAGGCGATGGCGCTATTGTTGTCGAAGTCTTCAATCATTTGGCAGCTCGCGCACCGTTTGACGAACTTTGGCTTATAACTAATTTAGCCGCCACGGTACCTGGTGCGCCCACGATCGGTACAGCGATTGCGGGTAACGCACGTGCCATCGTTAGTTTCACGGCACCTACAAACACTGGCGGCAGCGCCATCACGGGCTACACCGCTACGTGCGGTACAAAGTCAGCCACAGGCTCTGCCTCAACAATCACGGTTACTGCCCTGCCTAACGGTGCTGCTGTTACATGTAATGTCAAGGCCACTAACGCCGTTGGGACTGGCGCGGCATCAGCGGCATCAAACAGCGTTATTCCTGCGATAACTGTGCCTAGTGCGCCCACGATTGGTACGGCTACTGCGGGTAACGCGCGTGCCATCGTTAGTTTCACGGCACCTACAAACACTGGCGGCAGCGCCATCACGGGCTACACCGCTACGTGCGGTACAAAGTCAGCCACAGGCACTGCCTCACCAATCACGGTTACTGCCCTGCCTAACGGTGCTGCTGTTACTTGTAATGTCAAGGCTACCAACGCCGCTGGGACTGGCGCTGCATCGGCAGCATCCAATAGCATCACTCCTGCCACTGTTCCTAGCGCGCCTGTTATTGGCACAGCCACTGCGGGCAACGCCAGTGCAACTGTTACGTTCACAGCACCTACAAACACAGGCGGTGGCGTCATCACGGGCTATGCCGCCACCTGTGGCGCAAAATCAGCAACAAGCACTAGCTCACCGATCACCGTTACGACTCTGACTAATGGCACTGCCGTTACTTGTAACGTCAAAGCCATCAACGCCATAGGTACTGGTGCTGCATCAGCTGCATCAAACAGCGTTATTCCAGCTATAACTGTGCCAGCAGCGCCCACCATTGGCACCGCCGCTGCAGGCAACGCCAGTGCAACTGTTACGTTCACCGCACCCACAAATACGGGCGGCAGCGCCATCACCGGCTACACCGCCACGTGCGGCACACAGAGCGCTAATGGTGTCAGCTCGCCAATAACGGTAAGCGGCTTAGCCAATGGTGTTGCCGTTACATGCAACGTCAAAGCCATCAACGCTGTGGGTACTGGTGCGGCATCAGCGACATCAAACGGTGTTACGCCAGCCGCGGCAACCACCGTACCCGGTGCGCCAACGATTGGCACCGCTGCTGCAGGCAACGCCAGTGTTACTGTCACGTTCACCGCACCCACAAATACGGGTGGCAGCGCCATCACCGGCTACACCGCCACGTGCGGCACACGGAGCGCTAACGGTGTTAGCTCGCCAATAACGGTAAGCGGCTTAACCAATGGTGTTGCCGTTACATGCAACGTCAAAGCCATCAACGCTGTGGGTACAGGTGCGGCATCAGCAGCATCAAACAGCATAACGCCAGCTGCAGTAACCACCGTACCGAGTGCGCCGACCATTGGCACCGCTGTTGCAGGCAACGCCAGTGCAACTGTTACGTTCACCGCACCCACAAATACGGGTGGCAGCGCCATCACCGGCTACACCGCCACGTGCGGCACACAGAGCGCTAATGGTGTCAGCTCGCCAATAACGGTAAGCGGCTTAGCCAATGGTGTTGCCGTTACATGCAATGTCAAAGCCATCAACGCTGTGGGTGCTGGTGCGGCATCAGCAGCTTCAAACACCGTGCAACCTAACGCGGATGTTCCCCAAGCACCAACAGGCGTGGTGGCGCGGGGACTTAACAGCGCCATTGAGGTGCTGTTCGCTGCGCCTCCATCAACTATTAGCCCAATTTCCGGCTATGAAGTGCGTTGTGGCGCTTTCGTAACCACTACCAGCGGGCAGTTCGCAATAGTAAGCGCCACAAACGACCAAGCAGTGAGTTGCACGGTTGTTGCTCGAAATTCCGCAGGTGCAGGGCCGGCGTCTTTGCCATCGATTGTCGTTTTCCCTCCAGGCAGTTCACCAAACGCACCAACGATTGGCGTTGCTACAGCGGGGCCAACCGCCGATGCTGTGACAGTTACCTTTTTACCGCCAAATGTGCCGAGTAGTAACTATCCATCTATTCTTGGGTACGTCGCAATGTGTGGCACCGAAAGCGCAGTGGGTACTGCATCACCAATCGTAGTCCGGAGTTTAATGGCGGGTTCGTCGCCTACATGTACTGTTAGTGCCTTCAATCAAGTAGGCACAAGCGCCGCATCATCTCCCTCGAATAGCGTTGCTATTTCTGGTGGCGTGCCAGCTGCACCTACACAAATCATTTTAGAAGCGAGTGGGAATAATATTCTTGTCCGGTTTGTTGCGGATGCTGCCGCGCTGCCGATTTCCTCGTTTCATGTCGCAAAATGCGGTGCGATTAGTCAGGCCGGGCGCGGGTCGCCGATCTTGGTTACCCGTATCCCCAATGGCACCAGCTACAGCTGCACGGTGCGTTCTGTGAACGAGTTTGGTAGTAGCTTAAATTCTGCTGCATCGGCGACGCTGTTGATGCCATACAGCGTCCCAGCGCCACCAAGCGCCGTAACCGTTGAAGTGAGCAATGGAAAACTGACCGTCGCGTTTGCGCCGCCCGAAATAAATTCAAATTTAAACACCATTACGACCCAATATGTCGCAACCTGCGGTGCCGCTTCCGGACAAGCAGACAGCTCACCCATAGTCGTTGTACCAACTACGTATTCCGTGCCCATAACTTGTAGCGTGAGAGCTACCGTGAACGGGCTAAATAGCCCATCTGTACTGGCTACGTCACAAGTAACCCCTTTACCGCCAAGGCAGTTGATTGTGGGTTTTATGCCTATCTCACCGCAGCCATTCATTCCAAATCAAACGTTCCCGTTAACAAGTGTTGGCGGTGCCTCTGGTAATCCAGTGATGTATACATCCAACTCACCATCAATTTGTAGCGTTTGAAGCGGTGTGGTGACAATGCTTTCGCCAGGCCAATGCTTACTAACCGCTACGCAGGCTGGCAATGCCATACTAGCCGCCGCAAACGTAACAGTGGCTGTCGATTTGGTAGATTCTTACTCCATCAATTTGATGAGTACTGAAATCCCGAATGCAAACCTCGGCGTACCTTATTCGGAATACATTGTTATTGGTAGCACCACTACGATCAATAATTTGGATATTCAAGGACTGCCGCCCGGTATCACTGCCAGCTACCAGGGCAATGGCTTGGTGTTGTTCGCTGGCACACCAACTTCGGAAGGCGCTTACCCAATTCGTTTTCTAACGATGACGGCGACGGGCGCAAGATCAACGATAGGTGTCTTGAACGTTTTCCGATACGCAAATACCGTGTCGGGCGTTGCTGCAGGCAACGCTGTAAGCTGTTCAATCATTGCGGCTGGGCTGCGGTGTTGGGGTTCAGGTTACTTGGGTGACGGCAAATCCGCTGCAACGAGTGAATCTGCCGTTACGGTTTTTCAAGACGGCGCTGGCGTTTCGAAGGTTAGCAGCGGCAGTCTTGTTTCTTGTGCGGTAGTGAACGGCGGCCTTTATTGCTGGGGTTCCGGCGTGAGCGACGCCTCTTCCCTAGGCAATGGCAGTTCCATTACTGCGCCACGGCCTACCCTTGTGTTCGCAGAACAAAGCAATGTAATTGACGTCGCCGTAGGCAATTCGCATGTTTGCGCGGTCATTGCGGGAGGTGTTCAATGTTGGGGAAGCGGCAGTACCGGTCAAGTTGGCTCAGGCGGCAATTGGGCGCAGCCGCTGCCCGTTACTGTAATCGCAGCTGGCAGCGGCGCGGTGAGCGTGGCAGTTGGGTATGATCACAGCTGCGCAGTTGTGGCCGGTGGCGTTAAATGTTGGGGTAAAAATGGCGGCGATAACTTACTCAACGCGCCTGTAACACTTGCAGAAACCGAACAACCAATCACTTCGCTACCAGCCGGTAGTGGCGTCTTGGCAATTGCCATTGGCTCTAGTTTTGCTAGAGGATCCCACACTTGCGCCCTGCTAAATGGCGGCGTGCAATGCTGGGGGTTTAACGCTACAGGCCAACTTGGCAGTGGAGATGAGACCAATAAGATTCGTTGGGCGATTGCACCGGGTAACAACGTGACTGCAATTTCAGCCGGAAGCGGTTTCAGCTGCGCTGTAAGCGTAACGCTTGGCGGCACACGATGCTGGGGTTTGAATGATCGAGGGCAGCTCGGCAACAATTCGCTGTCCACTTTCTTTTCTTACACAGAAAAATACCAAACGCTCCCAGCACAGAGCGGCGTCACTATGCTTTCATCGGGCCCTCAACATACCTGCGCCGTGGCAAATGGCAGCGTAACTTGCTGGGGTGCTCATCAATTTAGCAAGTTGGGTAACGATTTGCCCACAGGGCTTTTCCCCACCCCAGTTACCGCCGGGGTAATTGGGGTAACTGACGCGCAGCTCGCTACATATGGCAATACTACTTGTATCGTTGTTAATGGCGCCGTTAAATGTACGGAACGTCCTAGCAACAGCGGCTTGTCTCAACAGGCATTTAGATCTCTTCAAAATTTACCTACCGCTGTAGCGCAGCTTGCGCGTGGTGAATTCCACGTGTGTGTCATTGCAACCGGCGAAGTCTATTGCGCCGGAAGTAATACTTATGGCCAGTTTGGAAATGGTGTCACTGATAGTGTGGCACTGAAGGCGAGATTGCCTATTGGTGTTGTCGCAACAAAAATTGCAACTGGTGCAAACCACACTTGTGCAATTGCAGGGGGTGGTTTGTACTGTTGGGGTGCAAACTTTGCTGGGCAAGTCGGTGATGGTACTACGGCCAACGCATTGCTTCCGCGCCAAATATTCGCACCGAATAGCGGCGTGACCCATGTAAGTAGCGGTGCATATCACACCTGTGCCATTGTTTCGGGGGCTTTGTATTGTTGGGGTCGCAACGATAACGGGCAACTCGGCCATGGCACCAATATGAATTCGCTTGTACCGCTTGCCGTCACAGCAATAACTGGGAGTCTTACCGCAATTGCTGCGGGGTCAATTCACACCTGCGCCATTGCTTCATCAAAAGTTTTTTGCTGGGGCGGAAATAGCAACGGTCAACTGGGCGACAGAACAACACTGACGCGTAAAATACCTACACTAATAGAAATGGGCTCAGGGACGCCAACCGTGCTCGCCACAGGCACAAGGCATAGCTGCGCTGTGGTAGGTGGTGGCGTGCAGTGCTGGGGTGACGCTAAAACTAATGCAAGCGCAAGCAATTATCCCGTAGCAGTTATTCCTGCCGGTAGCGGCGCAACATTTGTCACGGCTGCCTATGACCATTCGTGCGCACTTATTGCGCAAAATTTAGTGTGTTGGGGTAGTAATACTGATGCCCAACTAGCGCTTGCTGAAGTAGGATCGCCCGCGAAAAAAGTGCAAGCGGCAATCACTAACGCCACCGTACCGGCGGCACCGATTATTGTTGGATATAGTCAAGCGCCCAATGAGGTCACACTACAGTTTGCTTCGCCCACTGTTTCTCCAGCTGCCGCAATACTGAGTTACTCCGCTGGGTGTAAATACACGTCTGGAGCCAGTAACAACACCTCTGCTGGCGGCATCGATTTACCTGGCAACGCAACATCAGCAACGATTAACAGTATTAAAAACAACTCATCCATTTCCTGTTTCGTTGTCGCAATAAATGCTGCGGGTACTGGTGCAATCTCCAATGCAATTTCAATTCAAACAGGGGGGCTAGCAGATCCACCAGAATTCGTTACCGTTCAGCCCGGCGTAAATGCAGCGATACTAAGTTACTCACCGCCCTCTACTGGAACTAGCGGTGTAACAGGATACCGAGCCACTTGTGTGACGGCCGGTGCACCAGCTGTCACCGCGATTTTAAATTCTATAGATCGTACGCTTCGCGGTTTGACAGGTGGGTTGCTTTACACCTGTAGTTTGGCCTCAGTCACGGCAACGGGCACCGGTGCTGCAAGTAATGTGGTCGCGGTAACGCCGTTAAGCGAGCCCAAAATCACTATCGTTTCAGTGCTGCCTGCAAGCGTGAATGGCCAGCCGCCGCTAAGCATTATTGGCTCAAATTCTGCGGCCAACATCAGCTTTTCTTATCAAGTATTGCCTAGTTACATTAGATCACTTTCGCTTTTTGATAACGGCTCATTGCTGTACAAAACAACCTTCGTACCTAGTTTTCTCCCTTGGAATAGCATAAAAACTATTGGCCAGCACACCCTCACTGTCCAGATGGAAGACGATCGCGGCGTCATCGTTAACAGTCCACCAATTATCGTCAATGTACTTCAGGCGCCCACAATCACGCTCCGCACTGCAAGCGCACAATACATGATCGGCGAAAATATTGAGCTTGATGCCGAAATTACGGTAGCACCGAGCGCAACTTTTCCGATTGTTGAGTTTAGGCGAGCGTGGGTATTGAACGGTGTTGCGGGTGCGTCGGAGGTATTGGGAAATTTAAACACCCCGCCTTATCGCATTCGCATACCTGTGACCGGCACGACTAATAGGGAAATGAAGCTTGAGGCCGTCATTAGAGATAGCCAAGGCTTTAGCAGCAACGCCGCTCCGCTTTCCATTGGCGCACTCGCAACAGTAAGCACCAATACCGATGCGCCGCTTACCTCGGCAACCAATGACGCGTCGAGCGTTAGCTTTGCTGGGCAACTCGTCGGGCCGGGCAACGCGACTGTACAAGTCAACGGTGTAAGCGCAACGGTAGCCGACGATGGTTCCTATCATGTCCCAAACTTGGAACTGGCGGCAGGGGCAAACCAAGTAACCGTAACCGTAACTACGGCCGACGGCATAACTTCTGAAAAAATAATTATCGTCAATCGTAACGCCGGACAACCACGCTTTGATTTTAGGATCGCCGAGGGCGGCATTATCGCAGAGGGCGATAGCATAATCGTGCCCGTGCATCTAACGCCTCTTGTTACGGCGCCGTTTTCTAAGGTGCAAATTACATGTGCTGCGGGCAGTCCGCCAACAGAGTATTTAGTAATTGCGGACTATAGCTGTGAATATACAGCGCCCGGTGTTTACGTAATTACAGCAGCCGTTTTTGGTAGTTCATCCAACCTCATTTTCCAACAATCTAAGCGCACCGTCATTGTTTCAGCCGCTAAACATGTGGCCCGTGTCAGAGATGTCTTTACCAATATGGTGTATCGCCTAAGTGATGATAATCCAACTGCTGCATTACGATTGTTCAGCACAACAGCGCAGGCGCAATATAGCCGTATTTTTACCGCACTGGGTACAGCGCTACCCGCGGCAGCGGAAGGCTTGGGAACAATCCAAACTATGACTGTCGGCACCACGATGGGTGAAATTACGCTTAAACGGATAGTTGGTACTGAGGCGCGCACCTTCTTGGTGACCGTCCTGCGTGGCGAAGACGGCATTTGGCGTATCGATGGCTTATAGAAAACGGCCTGCGGTGTTAACCAAACGTTTCTTCGAAACAGCCAAGGATCACCATGAAAACTACTCTAAATCCCAATCAAATTAAACCGCAACAGCCCCGTGTAAACCGCCTATTTACAGGCATCTTCGGCCTATTTATGGTGATGGGGTTAAGTGGATGTGTGGGTGCGGGCGGAATCATTGATAGAACCTACCGGGGCATTGTGCTCGATCTTGATACTGGCAAGCCGGTGGCAGATGCGTATGTAGTTGGTATTTATTACGGAGGCAAACCTAGGCCAGCATTTAAACCCTCCGATCTTATTGGCATGGCGGGCGCACATGGCGGCGGCGGTAGCCAATGCTGGATGACCAAAGGGGTGCTATCGGATGAAAAGGGTGAATTTGTGCTGGAAGAAAAAGCCAGAGGCCCAAAACTGTATGTTTATGGCGCGGTCATCAAAATGGGCTACGCCAGTCCTGACCCGTTTGCACAGCGTGATTGGATGGCGGTACAAAACTACCCCGGCGGTTTGTGGGCGCCGCAAGAAAGTCAGTCACTAGGCATAGGCGCCGCCGCCAAAGACTACAACATCATTCATCTGCTAGAAAAAGTGGATCCGACAGACGCAAAGTGGCAGAACGTACAAGGGAATGTGAAGTGTGATGCCGCTATGTCACCGGCCGATGTAACGGGATCCATCGAGTTTTATAAACGCACTCTTGCTATCCTCCGCACGGCAAAGGGCTCACAGCGTGAAATTGACGAAACTCAAGCACTGCTCGATCTACACTTGATTGTTGACGGTCCGGACGGCCCGCAGCGGCGGCTTCTAGAAGAAAACAGAAAACGTTTTAATAGAACACCTTAAGGTATGCGAACAACACGGCCAAGTATCAAACTGGTTAATTAAATATAAAACATTTATTTGCAGCATTTTTAAAGCAGGAAAATAAAGAATGAATTCTAGTAAAAACCTTGCAAGAACCTGCATAGCTTTGGCGATAGGTATTTTCTTTGCGCCCTCCGCGGATGCATTCGACGTCCACACCCACGCCGCCATGACCAGTAGCGCAGTAAAAAAATCGCAATTGGGTAATGGCGCAACCGAAAGTGTGGTGCTAAAAAAATTAGGGCTGTTGGATATTGAACAAGAATTTGGCGCGGAGTACGTTGGGTTCAAGCCCGGCAACATGCTTTTAAAGCGTGACGAATCCGAGTATGACAAAGGAATCGTTGAAGCATTTAAGCTAAGACCTTCAGGCAAAGACGGCACTCCTGGCCCACTACCCCACATTAGCCTAAAACTCCCCACCCGCTTCACCGTCACCGGCTGGATGATGCGCGGCAATATTCGTGAAGACGACAATGCCGTGGAAACACCCAAAATCAATGAGATAGATAACGACCCAGTGGCGGTTTACAGTCGCGTGTTTGGGCATTTTTACGATCCGGTATATGACAAAGGGCTGCCGATAGTGGGTGCGCCTGCGCCGAGCTGGGCATTGGACAGCACTGCAACGGTATCGGGCAACAAAAACAACTACCAGCTAAA
>JANNXI010000197.1:0-1898 GCA_031409495.1 Betaproteobacteria bacterium | reverse complement strand
GCGCAAAGGGTTCGAAGTAATTCTGTGAAGCAGTAGCAAACACGGGGCATGAGGTCAGGTTTTTTACTTCACATTTAGAACACCAATGGTTCAAGAATGTGCATTCAAAATAGGCTGGAAGCACCCTAAATTCGGGCGTCTTCGCCTATATATTTTTAGCGGCGTCACCACCTCAACGATCTCACGCGGTAGCAGTGTCATCCTATGTTTCACGCCTGCTCGCGCCAAGAAGTTGACTGTGCTGTTGTTGAGCATCGCTCAGTTCGACACAGCCGCATGCCGCCACGCTGCCGGCTACACCTTCCCCTGCCGCAACATGCTCATAATTTTCCCCGCGTCTAAATTAGCGGCTTGCGCTTGAATTTGCGGCAGATATTGCGCCTGAAGCTGTTTGGCCGGGCCTAGCAAATTTTGAAAGCTCTCTTTCAACATCGCGGTGCTCATCACCCGTCCGCCTGCGTAGTAGCGCTTGGCCACTTGGCCTAACGCGTAGGTTGTCGCGAACGAAAACACCACACCCGTTGCCGTAGTGCCGATGCCGCCGAGCGTGCGTCCGGCTATCTTACCGAGCAAACCACCCAGCAGCTTGCGACCAAACTGCTCTAAATATTGCGATGCCACACCCACTCCAGCGGCGGCAATAAATTCCTTGATGTGGCCTTGGTCAAGCTCAATACCGTGGGTTTTGCCGATGCCGTAAACCATTTTTATTTGCATCGGAATAATCGCCATGGAAGCCCAAGACTGTGGCAGCAACTCCAGCGCACCGCATAGCATGGCGTGATTGAGTATCGTTTTGTCGATGTCGGCGTCCGATACTTGAATAGCCGCTGAGGCCACTATCGGTACGAGCGCTACTGATGCCACAGAAATTGGATGCACGGCAGCTTCTGCCAATTCCACCACCGCATCAGCTTGTTTGTCGAAGGCGGCGGTTTGCGCGGCGTCTAGACGCAATAACACTTTGAGCTCCGCTAAAAATTGCTGCTCAATAGCGCTTTGTCGCCCGTCTGCATCGCACACGCACACGGCCATTTCGTATGCTAATTGGCGTTCTCCTGCATCGTCCAACGCCGTGCACGCGCTTTGTAGGTTTATCCGCTTTAACAACACGTCTTGGACTAGTTTTGTGAGATCTGCTTGATCAGCACCGTCGGCCAACGATTCCGCAATCCGCCGAATTTGCTCGCGCTCTTCATCGCTTTTGGCACCGTCTGCAAAAGCGGCAAAAAGCCCAATGGCTAAAATAGATTTTTGTGTTGGCGCTAACATGAAATGCTCCTTCATTGTCGGTGTAAATTGGCATTGTGCATCGAGACCGGTAGCTTGCATGATATCCGGTTAACGATTTATTAAATTTTAGCGAAGCAATGTGATGTAAAAAATAGGCGATGAGGGTAGCGGGGATGATTACGATAATTTTAGGGGATAAATTCATAGCATGTCATCGCATTATTTTCTTTTTAACTGTCTGTAGACGACCTATTTTAGAACCTCTATAGACAGTACGCCGTTACAACCCTAATTAAAATATGATATTGAAAGATCCGATCCCGCATCTGCTGTGACTCCGCGCTCGCAAGACGCACGCCTGATTGTCGATTAAGAATTTTCTACAAATGACCATCCAAAATGAGCTCGCGTAAGCTCTTGCATAAATAAAATAAGTTTTTCGTCACTTAGCTCAATAACTTTCATTGACTCGCACAACCCATATGTTTTAAGTTTCACATCGGCTGCAGAAGCAGACGCCCAAACTATTGCTCCGGCCCAATGAAGTATCAAGCCGCATAACGCACTCTGCGATCTTGAAAGTAAGCGATAACACGTTCAGGCGATCTGTCTAGCATCTCCATGTGTTCATTGGCTGCCGCACGTAATTTTGCTTTTGTACGCAC
>JANNXI010000196.1:0-8787 GCA_031409495.1 Betaproteobacteria bacterium | reverse complement strand
GTGGCCGCGATCTTTCGTTTTAAAAAACAAATCGTAAAGAATAAATCCCAAATACGATTTTCCGGCGCCGTGATCAACTAAATTTAATGGAGCGTTCGCCGATTCCAAATCGTTCAATAGTGGCTCGATAAAATTATAAAGGTGATAAACCTGCTTTAGCTTACGGCGAGAGTCTTGGTTTAGCTTGCCATCGCGCGTGAGAATGTGTAGCTCTTTGAGCAAAGCAACCGACTGTCCGGCCCTAATTTCTGATATTACTATCTCACCTTTCATGGCTGGGAACGCCCTATTGACAAGGTTTTCCAGCCATCTTTCCCCAATGCTTCTAAGGTTTCCATGTTCTTTTCAAAAATGCTTTCGGCTTCCGGGAAAGCCGTCACGGCTCTATCCACCTCTATCTCGCGCAGCAAATGTAGCGTGGGGTAGGGTGCCCGATTAGTCGCATTGGTGACGTCATCTTTGCTGGTATTGGCAAATTGAAAATCAGGATGGAAACTGGCAATTTGCAAAACGCCGTCCAACTCCAACGCAAACAAAACATCATCCGCATCAGCCAAAAAATCATTGAATTCTAAAAAGTCATCAAGACAATTTGGTGCCATGATGAGCGTAGTGCTGCGCACCTCAGCATCGGCTAAATTTAGCTCTTGTAGCTCACGCACAATGTCTTCCAACACATCCTTTGGCGCCATTGCTTGGCTCACCACGTAGTGGATTTGCTGCTTAACGTGTACCGCTTTTGCAAAAGGGCACAGGTTTAAACCGATGACGGCGCGCTCCAGCCAACGCTGGGTGTCAGTAATGACGGTTGCCTCAGCTTGATTAGTGTTCAGTGCGTCCTCGTTATTTAGCGTCAACATTACGCACCACCCTAAATCCAATTGTTAATGTTGCAAAAGTGGGACTCGCGTTGTGCCGAATGTTTACTTCGGCGATACGCTCGCTACCCGACCAATCACTACCCCTATACACCCGATTCTGGCAATTGCTGGTATCTAGTGCGCTTCCGTCTGTAGGCGTATTGCGGTAGTTATCTTGAAAGCAGTCTTGCACCCATTCAGACACGTTACCTGTCATGTCGTAAAGCCCCCACGCATTCGGCTTTTTCATGCCGACTTTGTGGGTGCGGTCACCACCATTTTTGTATAGCCACGAATAGTCTGGTAGTTGTGCAGGATCATCGCCAAACCCATATTTAAATAGGGTCGCAGCGCGTGCCGCGTATTCCCATTCAGCTTCTGTGGGAAGGCGAAATTTCAATCCGGTTTTTTCGTTTAACGCACTTAAGTATTTTTGCACATCCGTCCAACTAACGTTTTCCACCGGACAGGTATCGCCACAGCGCGTTACCCCGCTCGGGTTTTCGCCTGTGATGGCGCGCCATTGCGCTTGCGTCACTTCAAATTTGCCAAAGGCTAGTGCGTAGTCGATTGTTACTTTTTTAGCGGGGGTGCGATTAGGGTAACCAATATCGCGTGCGTCAGCATTGCCCATTACAAAATTACCTTTTGGTAGCACCAGTAACTCGGGGCAATCTGGGCAATCAATAATGCTGCGTAATGGCGACACCGCTGCGGACGTTGGTGCCGAAGTTGGTGCGGGCGCTGGGACTGGCGGTATGGGCGCTTTGGAACAAGCTGCTACTATCAAAATTATTGCAAAAAAGCTGCCGCCTCGAATGACCTTCATTCTAGCTCCCGCGCAACACGAAAGCCGACGGTACTATCTGGATATTCCGCACCGTAACTACCGCGTTCGCCCAACGCAAGTTGTGCTGGTGGATGGCTCCACGAACCACCACGAACTGAAAAATAAGCGCATTGATTGCCACCATATTTTCTGCCATCTGCGGGAATATTTTTAAGCACCGTGTGGCAATCTCCTACCCATTCTTCTACATTGCCCTGCAGGTCATGTAAACCCCACGCATTAGGAAGCTTTGAGCCAACAGGCTTGGTACTTTCGGTATTATCAAAAAACCAGGCATAGTCAGCCAACTTGGCAGCATCGTCGGCGAATCCATACGCTGCTGTCGACCCAGCACGCGCGGCGTATTCCCACTCTGACTCTGAAAGCAAACGGTATTTTAGGCCAGTGCGCTCGTTTAGCTTTTGAATATAACGATTCGCAGTATGCCAATGCACTTGTTCAACGGGGCAATTTTCACCACAGGTATCGAAGCGCGCCGGGTTGTTCATGGCCATTGATTTTGCCAGCGCCATAAATTGCTTTTGTGTCACTTCAAATTTGCCAACGGCCAGCTCGTAGCCGATGGTAACTGCGTGTTTACCATCCATTTGAACACTACCGGATGGAATCACGACTAAATCAGGGCACGCAGCGCAGTCTTTAAACGTCTCACCCACCTTAGGCGGCGCGGCGCGTTCAATACGCTTAAACGCTTCGTTATTGACCGCGTCAGGCTTTTTAAACTCAATTCTCTTTTCAGTGGGAGCGCATCCTAGAAAAATGCTCACTGCACTTACTGCAACTGCAATCAATCCTTTCTTGCTGGCCATTTCTTTTACTTTCTCATTTTTATCGATTGTAGACACCCTATATTTGGGCGTTTTGAGTTCAAAATTTACAAAAATTTAATCGTACATGGCTGCTAAAAACACCCACGCAGCACACTTAAAACTGTTTCATATTCGCAATATGGTAACCTATGAATATAGTGTTCGCCACACCCTAAGAGCTTGTCACAAAAGCCAATATTTAATATTTCGTTTATATGGACTTTTTGTACATGAATGGCTGTTGCTCCGTTACTCTTTCACTCACTCGCCTGTTCAGGGTAGCGTATGCCAACCGCTGACTATTTATACTCACTGCAATCCAAGGTTCGTCGTGCCGCGCAGCCGCTAGAGCTCGCGCATGCTTTGGGAGACCTTGCGTTTACTGAAATGCGCATGGGTTACGTGGAAACGGCTGAGGCTAAGTTAGCAGAAATTGCGCTGCTTGGTGCGACAGAAAATTATCCGGAAGTGAAGGCGCTTCATGCTTATTTGCTTGGCGCATTCGATGTTTATGCTGGCCGCACCACCGCTTCACTTGGCAAACTTCTCACCGCACAGCATTTGGCGCAGCTTGCGGGTTCTACCCACATTGAAGCGCGTACCTTAGCGCTTTTTTGCCTGTCGCTATCCACGATTGGCGCGTTTGGAGAAGCCTTCGATGCTGGCGATCGGGCACTGGAACTTGCACATCTTGCTGACGACGACCGCGCCACGTGCACGGCCTGCATCGCGCTTACCAATTTATACGTAGACCGTGGTGATGCAGCAAATGCATTCAGACAAATGGACAAAGCTAGCATTGCTTTGGCACGCCTGGGTGACCCATTTACGCGCATCTCCGCCAGTGTTTCTGTTTTACCGGCGATGCTGCTAAAGGCCCGTCAGCACGGTAGCGCTGTGACTGAAGCGGTGCAAGCGTGCCAGGACGCGGCGGTAGCGGCCGAAGGTGCGCAACACTTAAAAGGCTTGGCGCACGCGCTCATCAACTTAAGCCATGCGCACCATTTGGCGGGTGACTGTGAGACCGCGATTACGGTCATTGATCAGGCCATCACGATGTGCAAAAGTGCTAACGCGATGGACAAACTAGCGCCTGCCTGTCAAGCCAAAGCCAGTTTTTTGATGCGTCTTGAACGCTTTGATGAAGCGGCGCAATTACTGCAACAAGCGCTCACAGCAGCCATCAGTGCCGACTATTTGCTGGTGCACGAAGAAATTGCGGCGCTGCAAGTAAGCTGCTGCGAAGAGTTGGGCGATATTGCGGGTGCGTTTGCAGCAGCTAAAGCGCACACCCAAATTTTACTAAGGCAACGTGTGGGCGAGCGCACCAACTTGGCTGCGTTGCGCAAAGCGAAAGCTGAGTTTAGCCAAGCGCAAGTGCAACTTACTGCGGCACATGAAGCTGCTGATGCAATGCGGATTGAGCAACAGCGCTTGGTTGAACATTCGAAGACCTTCGAGCAATTTTCATTCGAAGATGCATTGACGAAGCTTAAAAACCGCCGCTATTTTGACGCACACTTCCCACAATTATTAGCAGCACATGCTGTCAATAAACGACCGCTGTGCATGGCGATTATTGATATTGATGCCTTCAAAGCAATCAACGATAAATTTGGCCATGTTATTGGCGACGCCGTGCTGCAAGGCGTTGCAGCATGCCTGCGCGACGCCGCACAAACTGTGGATAGTGCCGCCACTCACGTATGCCGTTTAGGCGGCGACGAGTTTGTGGTTTTTCTACCCAGAGTAGCGCTGGCGAATGCGGCAACCATTTGCGAAAAACTGCGCCAACAATTGTTGGCTTCAGCAGCTGGCGTTAACTACGGCGCCACTTTAAGTATCGGCATTGCGCAGTGGAATGAAGCTGAAAACACCACGCAGTTTTTAACGCGATCTGATCAAAAATTATTCGCCGCTAAGCTCAAAGGGCGCAATCGGATTGCCCTTTAGGGCCAATAAAAATGCCCAAGACACCCTAAAATAGGGCATCTTCAGGCATCTATTGTGTTACTTATTTAGCTTTGTAAAAAATATAGTCGGCTTGGTAATTTACGATTTCTTTTTTACCCATCGCTGCTGCGTCACATGCGGATGCAGGTGCCACACCACCTTGGGTTGCTACACGTTGAATGTAGGTAACGCCTACGGCTGAACCGCTACCCGTCGCGGGATTAGCCTTCACCAATTGCAGCGGAATGTTACCCGCAGCCGCTGGCGATACCGCTACTTGCGCACCGGTTAGTTTAGAGCCATCCGCCATCGACCACGTCGCCGGTGGACCATAGTAGGTGCCCACTTGACTACCCGCACGATTATTTAGCTTTGCGTCTGGCCCCACAAACACCCACGCATGGCCATCGTTAGTTTTTTTAGCTTGGCATTCATAGGTAATTTGCCCCACGCCCACTGTTTCCATCGCCACCACATTGCCGTCTGGCACTAGCACTGCAGCAGGCATACCAGCTTGGGAAAACATCGGCGCAGGGGCAGTAACCGGCGCTTGAGACGCGCAACCTGCCAACATCACCAACGGAACTGCTGCGAGCAACAACGATTTTTGTATTGATTTTTGCATTTGAAAACTCCTAAATAATTTGAGTGGGTTCATTCAACAGCGATTCAACAGCTAACTACACATTGTTACTACGTCAAAACATCGTTGCTGGATTTGGGGGATTCAAAGCTGCGTGCATGAATTAGCCTTGAAATACAACAATTACAACACTGATGCTAGCACTTTATAGGCGCGGCGTGGTTTTCCGCAGCTCGGTTCAACACGCGACCAATTTAAGAACCGGCTGGGGCGCGATACAATAAGTGCTAATGGCCTTCTGTTAATTTCCCTATTCATCATCCACCACCCATGAATACCGAAGATTTAGAAAAACTCGTCAGTTGGCCAATGCCGTTTGGCAAATACAAGGGCCGATTGCTTGCCGATTTACCGGGCGATTATTTGCATTGGTTTGCACGCAAAGGTTTTCCGGAAGGCGAACTAGGGCGCTTGCTAAACATAATGGGCGAGATAGATCACAATGGCTTATCGTATTTACTTGATCCCTTGCGCGCATGTACCAAAGGCTAAGCAGTAATACCCAAACACCATCATTTTCGTAAAGCCAACACCATGCTCAGTTACCGCCACGCCTTCCACGCAGGCAACCATGCCGACGTACTCAAGCACTTTGTGTTCGTGGAATTAATCCGCCATTTATCGCAAAAAGAAACGGGTTTTTTGATGGTCGACACCCATGCTGGCGCAGGGCTGTACGGCCTAGATACGGGCTATGCCACGCGGTTAGCCGAATATATTGACGGCATTGACAGGCTGTTTAGTCGGACTGACGCGCCACCCGCAATGGACGAATATTTAAACCTCGTGCGCGAGTTTAATCCATCAGGCGAATTAAAAGCCTATCCTGGTTCCCCGTGGTTCGCGCAGCGCCTGATGCGCGATCAAGATAAGCTACGATTGTACGAACTACACACAAGTGACGTAGCCCTGCTGCAAGACAATTTTCGCGCACTAAGCCGCACCACGCAACGCCGCACCAGCATTTTTGCCAGCGATGGTTTTATCGGCCTTCGCGCCAGCATGCCCCCCCCAACCCGCCGCGGCCTGGTGCTAATTGATCCTTCGTATGAAGATAAAAGCGACTACCGCACCATACCTGCAGCCCTGCAAGACGCCCTCACCCGCTTCGCCACTGGCACCTACGCGGTGTGGTACCCGCAGTTATCGAGTACCGAAAGCCTACGCTTCGCAGCATCCTTGAAAGCGTTGCCTGCCAAAAGTTGGCTAAACGTATCGCTAACCGTCAATAGCCCACAAGCCGATGGCTTTGGCATGCACGGCAGCGGCATGTTTATTTTGAACCCGCCGTGGACGCTGCAGAAAACGCTGGAGAGCGTGATGCTGTACTTGGTGGAAGTGTTGGGGTTAGATGAAGGTGCGGGATATGTTCTGGAGAGCGCTGAAAACTGATGCCTGGAGATGGCTCATCTAAGGGCGTCTTCAAGCCATTACAAAGAAATAGTAAACCCACCATAAACCAACAGATTTAGTGCGGTAAGGGTCTTAAAGCACCTTAAGGGGCCAAAAATCTTGGTCTGCGGACGACAACACCTAGACCTATCTTTGAGACGCACCCCATGAATAACGCGCGCCCATCACGCATCCAACCGTAAAACAAACATGAGCAACGCAAGAAAACGCACCAAATAGGGTTGCTTCCCCGCTTAAACTCACCGAAAATTATGGCTGGTGATTTCTAAAAAGCGCATCCTAAATGGCAAAGCAGAAAATTTACGAAGGCGGTTGTTTGTGCGGCAATATTCGCTTTGAAGCGCTCGCCCCCGCGCTTAAGCCCCACACTTGTTCGTGCACGAAATGTCAAAAACACTCTGGTGCGCTCACGCAAATGTGGGTTGAATTTGCGGCTGCGCAAGTAACCTGGACCGGTGCTGGGGGCAAGCCAGCCACGTGGCGCTCATCCACGTTTTCAAGCCGTGCGTTTTGCCCAACCTGCGGCCGCACCATCGGCGCTGTGGACGATAAACCAACTATTGCACTCACCGTCGGCTCATTTGACGCGCCAAACCGCAAAGAACTTGCTCCACTTTTTCATTCCCACATTTCAAAGCGTCCAAAGTGGTGGCACGTTGGGGATTAAGCGATACAGCAGCTGGCAAAATCCCTCTTCTGCGCGCACAGCATATCCATGTCCTAAAACCGCCATCGCCATGCGGCGACCCGTGCGCAGATAGCCTACAATCAGGCTCCTAAATTTTGAGCTTAAAAACGAAATGCTTTGGATCATTGATTTGGTTTTACTCGCCGCTTTATGGGGTGCTTCATTTTTGTTAATGCGCTGGGGCGGTGCGGAATTTGGGGCGTTACCAACTGCTTTTTTACGGGTGGTCATTGGCGGGCTTTGTTTGTTGCCCTTGGTACTCCACCAAGGCCACGGCGCGCATCTTAAAACCCGGACGGGGCAATTTTTATTGTTCGGTACCGTTAACAGCGCGATTCCCTTCACCTTATTTTCCATCGCCGTGATGGCAGTGAGCACAACGCTGACAGGTGTGCTTAACGCCACCACACCGCTCTGGGCTGCCCTAATTGCGTGGCTTTGGCTCGGCGATAGGTTGGGCACGCGGCGCAGCATAGGGCTGTTGCTGGGCGCGGCAGGCACCGCCATGTTGGCACTAGATAAGTCAGCGGCACTAGCCACTGGCGCAACTGTTGGGGCAACACCCTTCGGCATCACCATCGGCGATTACGCGCAAACCGTTGCCATATTGGCGTGCATACTTGCCACCTTCTGCTATGGCCTTTCTGCCAACTACGCGAAAAAGCATCTGCAGGGCTTACCGCCAATGGTGTTGGCAGTAGCAAGCCAATTTGGTGCCGCTGCATTTTTGGTCATCCCCGCTATAGCGCTGTGGCCAAGCGCCAACCCCAGCACGCAAGCCTGGTTAGCGGTAGCAGCCCTTGGCGTGCTTTGCACCGGTATAGCCTACGCCCCCTACTTCCGGCTAATTGCGCGCGCGGGTGCAACGCGGACGTTAACGGTTACTTTTTTGATCCCCGTATTTGCCACAGCTTATGGAAGCTGGTTTTTGGGTGAGCGCATTACGCAGGGGATGTTGCTTTGGGGCGGGGTGATACTAGCGGGAACGGCGATTGCCGTTTATCCAGGCAAAATTAAGAGCAGTCAATAGGCTGGAGATAGCCCATTTTAGGGCATCTTCACGGAAATTATCTTGCTCGCAGCAGTATAACCATATAGCCATATAGCCAAAGGCGGCGTCACTGAGCTGGGTTTTACGGCAGCTGCTGCTGCATTGTGCAGGATGCAATGTATCCAAAAGGTGCGAACGAAACCCATTAACCTAGAAACGGGAGTTGGACGCGGGTGAGTGTGCGATTTTGGGACTTCCTAGCAAGGCGCGACGACGATGCAGGCTTCACCCTGCGAGGAGAAGTAGCGCCGGTAGGAAGATTCTAAATTGCACCAAACACCCTCGCAGCGTTCTCACCCAATGGGTGACGATTTACAAACGCCAACACACCAATAAACACAGGCTTCTCGGATAGATTCAAGCGGTCAACTGCCGTTTCTAGGATAAAGTGTGCACACTACTTCCATGATTGAATAAAATGAAATCAATTAATTTTCATCGCTTTGGTACCCAAACACTGCGTTACGGCGCAATTTCGGTAGGAATATTGCTTTTGTTAAACATCGCCTACCTCTTGCAC
>JANNXI010000195.1:0-5345 GCA_031409495.1 Betaproteobacteria bacterium | reverse complement strand
GAAAGCCCAGTATTCTGGACTGTAAATGTTTGTGAAGTTTGCTGTCCCACAATCGTGTTCGGAAAAACATAGCCACTTGCCGGCGTCACAGTGTAAGCGGGCAAACTCAATGCTGCCGAAAGCTCTGACGTACCCCGGATGACATTACTACCGCCGGTCGACACGGCATAGGCGGTGAGCGTGGTGTTGGCGGGTAGCGCTGGCACAAACATGGCAGTGAACGGGCCAAAACCTGATGGATCTATTGTTACTGGAACACAACTCCTTACCTTACGACACTGCATCTGTCCAGGGGTATTTTCACAAATGCAAACATCATGCGTATCACCCGTTGTTCCCGGCACCTTGCCATCTGTTTGGCTACCATCTAGGTAGGTATAGGTAAAAATCGGTTTACCGATCGCCACAGCGCGTGCTATCGGTACACCGCCACCTACCAAACGATTTTGGGGTGCAGCGTTAAGCAGCGTCTGATTTGAATTTGCGCTCAGTGATATGCCTTGGCTTGTCGATGCGATCACGTTTTCCGTGATCATATTGGCATTAACGTCGTTAACACTAATGCCAATACCGGAAGACGCCAACGGAATGGCGTTAGGACCTGCGCCAATTAAATTTCCCTCGATTACCAATTGATTGGGGTTGAGAATTGTTCTGCCAATCAAAATTTGTACTCCGGAGTTTGAGTAAATTACGTTCCGGTTTTGAAAAATTGTCGTACCATTTCCCGCAAACGCACCGCCAATCCGGATTGCGCCACCATCAACAATAGAAATCCCCGTTGTACCGCCAAAAATTTGATTGTCATGAATTGCAGCGGGAATGGCGGTATTTCCTGATAAACCAATTTGAATTCCCGTAGGAAAACCGGAAATTCTTAATCCCGCAATCCGGGCCCCACCTGACCCAGTGATTGCGAACCCGTTAGCCGCTGATCCGCCATTGCTGAGCTGAACGGCATAAAAGGCATGGATATCATCATCAACAAGTGATGCATTTAAATCAAAGTTAGCTTCGGTGATGTGGTGCTGATGGGCATTAATGCCCGTTTCGCAGGCACCAAGGGGCGGCAAATCGGTGAGCAAGGAAATGGATCCTGATGTATTAAACCGCACGCGATACGGTGCATTACCGCAGACGGGTGCTTGCGAATTGATGAAGGTGAGCCCCTCGCGCAGGGTGCCAGAACCTGGCGTTGAATTATCGGCCAGACTCGTCACAACAAAGCGCGATCCATCTCGGGTAGCGACAATGCTACTCCCGGACGCAATCGTAGTACGGATTAAGATGGGCGTTAGTGCCGCAGTTGAAGTAAACACGTTTTGCAGATTAATTGCGCCAACAGTTGCGGCACCGCTAATCGTCGATGCAATCGTTTTACCACCACTGCTGTTTTGGATATCGGCACCTAGGCCTTGGCGATACAAAATATCGCTATTGAGAACGCTCACACCTTCAGTTGCGCTAATTTGATCGGCACCGGTTGCGTCGATGTCAGCGATGAACCTGCCTGTACCGGTTTGGCTGTACCCGCCGGAGACATTAATGACACCAAACTGCCCTACCGCCAATCCAGGTGAAAAAATTGCGCCTACATTATCCACTTTATTGCCGCTAGCCACCTGAAACTTAAAGTCACCGGCAACTTTGCCGTTAGCGATGGTCAGATCATTTGTCGTCGCAACAATTTTCCCCATACCCGTTAATAAACTGCCGGCATTCCCCATGATTAATTTTGTGCCGTCCGGGAGGGTTAAAACAGAAGTTAGGTTTGGGAACACGACTTCGCCGTTATTAACAAAACTGGTCGTGATAGTCGCAGCGCCCTGAATATCCACAGCGTTGTTTGCAGTGGAAGAATTAGTAAAGTTTTTTGTGCCAGCCGTGACCGAACTAGCAAGTATCTGCGCGTTTGCGTTGATGACCAATTTGGCGCTAGTATTGTTTATGAAATTTGCCGTTCCATCCAAGGTAACTGTTACCCCAGCGCCAATAAAACTGGGCGTTGCGCTCGCGTTTGAATTGCGTAAGGTGGAATTATTGATTTCAATTGGGTGGCTTATTTGTAAGGCACCGGCAGTCCCAGTTTGAATCAATAAACTATTAAGTTGAATGGATAAGCCCGGCCCCTGAAAAGTGACGCCACCAATCGCTACTAACGTGGTGGGGGTCACATTGCCTACTAAGGTCACGCCGCCATTGAGTACGAGAGAATTTGCAACGACGGCACCAGCAGGAAAGTTCACGGTAGTGCCCCCTAGCACCACAACGTTTTCGCTTGAATTCGGGCCGCCGGTACACGTGCCCACCCAGTTAGCGGGACTAGTCCATGAAACTACGGTTCCGTTGCTAGTACACACCGCTTCCGCGAGTGACGCCGAAAGCGTGAACGCTAAACCAACAAAAAAACCAATGCTCTTTTTTGAAAGCAACCACCATTTTGTTGTTGTCATTTTTAGTCCTTTTTAGCCGCTTTTCAGCTCTTTTGTAGCTTGCTTTTGGGCTACATTGATCTAGCAAGAAAGCTACAAAATAGCCTTGAACATCCTCGCTATTTTGTAGTTTTTACGCGTTCATTTACTCAGGCTAACGCGACTTCGCGCGAGCTTGTTCGTGCGGTTACAGTTGCGGGTGCGCGGTGCCAACACGTATCGCCAATCGCGCGCGCCTCTACCCCGGCCGTCTGAAGGCGATTGATCCAGCAATGCTGCTATTTAAGTTGTACATCAAACCGGCGCTTTGACCCGAGCGCCCAGTAAAAAAGCCATCAATACTGCCGCTTAAGCGCTGCGGTGTGCAGTTGGGTGTACAGGTAATATTTAACAGCGAAGGCGCAGGGGCACCGGCAATACCACTGCTACCGGCGTAGGCTGAAAAATACTGGTCACGATAAATAGGCACACCAACTGCAGACGCATTCCATGTTTGCCCAGCAATAGTTAAATTAAGTGCTGTGTCTACGGTGCGCGCGCTAAAATTCGCATTCAGTGCGGCGCTATTCAATGTGCCGATATTACCTGCGTTATCGGTGGGGCGCGTAGAACCGATGACTTCATAAACTGCGCTGCCAGTAAGTGGCAACGACACCGGCCCACTTTGCGTGCCGCTGAAAATATAGTGCAGGCTCTTATTACCTAACGCTACCGACTGGCCGCCGATTGTCACGGTACCGCCAGCCCATCTGCCCCACACCATACCCGTGGTGGGATCAAAGCCGTTATCAGCAATGGTGGCGCTCCCAACCGCATAGGGCAAGTGCCCTTGCAATTGATTGCCTTGCGTATAGGGCGCGGTGAAGGCGGTAACCCGGCCAGCATCATCACTCGTAACTTCGCCAGGGCGATTAGTCGTGTTAAACGAGCGGATATAAGTAGCACCACTTAATGCGCCGGTCGGATCAGAGACGATACCATCGCGAAATTGCGCAGCGGCGTTTTGTTGCGGTCCTTGAAACGCAATAACGCCATTCACCGTGTTGTTTGAAGTAGCCACGGCCCGATCGGTAAAACCGTAGCCTAAAATCGCGGCGTTTAACGTGGCACCGACTAAACTTCCGGTCAAGCTGCCAAAGATATTCGCATTACTGGCAGAACTTTGGCCATTGCCATTGGTGATCACTAAGCCTTGACCACCCGTAGCGGCATAAAAACTGTTCAGTGAAAACGGCACGTTACTTGCAGCTAAATTCCAGCTGCCACCCGTGTTTGTGCCTGCATTAGGCATCGTTACGGCAATGGCTGCATTAAGCGTACGCGCAGTAAAGTTTACGTCTAGTACACCGCTTACAAACGCACCAAGCGTTCCCAACTGGTTCGTGGGTGTGGTGTTTGCCACGCGCGTGTATTGCACTGTGCCAGTGAGCACTTCGGACAAATAAGCAGGGTATCCAGAACTGGCATGAATCCAGTGGACGCTACCGGGCGCTGCACCCGCACTAGCGGGGCCAAATAAACTGAGGCCGCTGGTGTTTGACCAGCGCCCTAGCGCAATATTAGTGTTACCCACGTTAATAATTAAGGCATCAGCCGCCGTTCCGCCATTAATACCGAGCTGAACCCCGCTTTGGGTACCCGCGTAGGCGCGATAACCGCGCAAATTGCCGGCTTCCTGCGTTAAATCTGTGCTAAGAGCTTGATTGCCGTAGGCAAGCGTGCCATTAGCCACCACTACGTCCCGCAGGCCAGCCGGGTCAGTCGTTGCAATATTAGTCGTGGCATCGATAACCGTAAATCCCTGCCCGTTACCCCCAGCCACAATCGTACCTGGTGGCGGTGTACCTGTGCCGGCTACCGAGGATCCGCCCGCTGGCGGTGGTGGCGGGGGCGTTTCGCCAATGCCGCCCTGTCCGCCTGTGCCGCCGCCGCCCGCAATTACCCGCGCAGCCTCTTGAATTGCTGGGGGCGTAGGGATGAGCAGAGGCGGCTTGCCAGATTGCACCATTACCGTCTGATTAGGGTAGGAAACAATGGTAATACCGGTAATGGTTTCGGTGGTGACGTGGCTGCCTTCGATGGTGTAATTTAGCGTGACGCCATCATCAGCGACGTTTAGCAAATTGCCGGAACCGCGAATACCCACAGTGGCAACGCGCGTTTTCATTTGGTATTTGCTGCGCGATGAATCGCTCAGTAGCCCCGTAAAGGTGCGCAAGGTTCCTTTGAATAGTGACAAAATGGTACCGTCAGTATCACCTTTATCGGATTCACATTTTTCAACCGTCATGCGCGAATTCGAACGCAGAGACAATCGCGCTTTCTCTACCATCACCAATTGTGCAGTGCCGTCGCGGCCCGTAACAATAATGTCCTTGGCGCTTACCTGCATGCCTTGTTTAATCGCTACGGGGGCGCCAACGCCGCCTACAAGCACCGTCACATCACCCACCACGAAAGTAAAGTCACCGCACTTTGCAAACGCATCGGTTGAAGCGCCTAGCGCCATCGCCGTGGCTAACGCCAGCGCCAACATTGGTGGCTGGCGCAGCCGTGCGTTTAATCGCGAATCAATAGTTGAAGATGTCCGTATTTCAGGCGTCTTCAAGGCATTAGTTGCGATTAATTGTGTGCTGGAGGGAAGGCGGTTTGCGGTTTTCATGGGGCACCTTATTTCTGGGGGGAGTGTGCAAATCAAAGACGCTAAAAGCTACGGTAAAAGCTATTTCTGAAGCGCAGTCTATTCAAAATCACAACGAATATTGGAGCTAATTTCATTGCGACCATAGTCGTAGATCGCGATATTAGAATTGTTGCGCGCATAAACCCACTGCGCTTTTAATGCGCACTTTGACTGAAACCGCCAGTGCGCTCCGAAGCTCACGTCAGTTGTGTTATCGCGGCCAAATTCAG
>JANNXI010000194.1:0-8862 GCA_031409495.1 Betaproteobacteria bacterium | reverse complement strand
GTATTGTTGGCCTGTTTGTAAACTACTGCCTTTGTGGATTAGGTTGCCTGCAAGGTCGTAACGGTAGGTTTCGGTGTTGCCTGCGATGGTGGCTTGGGTGAGACGGTCTAGGTTGTTGTATTGGGTGTTGATGGGGCTGATGGTGCCGCCGGTGTTGGTGAAGCTACCAGCGGGGTTGGTGGGGCTGCCGTTTAGGTTGCCTACGGCGTCATAGGTATAGACGGCGCTGGTGTTGCTGGTGAGGGTGCTTGGATCTTGGCTTTGCTTTAGGCGGTTTAGGTTGTCGTATTGATAGGTGATGTCACTGTTGGCGCTGGCGCCGTACTGGAAGGTGGTGGTTTTGTTGTGCCAGTCGGTGACGGTTTGGACGCGGTTTGGGGCGTCGTAGGTGTAGCTGGTGGTGCGAATGGCCGTATTTATCGCGTTTGCAGCGTTGGTGGGGTTGGCGTTGCAGTTAGCAAAAACAAAATTCAGATTCAACAACGCAAAAAAAATCGCCATCATGCATAGGTACACAATGGCAATTGTTGCGCTTTTTCGTTTGGTTGGGAACAAGATTTTGAGGTTTATTTTTAGTGGCGTTTACTGTGTTGATATGGCTGTAGATGCCCTATTTTAGGGTGTCTACAGCCGTCATTTTGAACAATGATTGGAAACCGCGCTACCGCCCTATCACCGTCCCAATGAATTTATCATACACCCGATTTTCTTCCGCTGGATCACGCACTAATCGCGCTACTCCTTCTTTTGCTTCGCTCATGCCTTGATCACCAACCACACACACACCCGTGGCTATGTAGGAAAGCGCTGCGGCTAGCTGGCGTTCGGTTGGGTCACCAAGTTGTTTACTGAAATCATCGGACGCGCTACAGGTGGCGGCAAAGCCATCGGCGTAGTCACCGAAGCCTTTATGATTTGAGCCGCTAAACTGAATGGTGTTGTAGGTGGTTCCACAATTGTCGCGAGGCAAAAATCCGTAAGGTTTGCCGCAGGTTGTGGCGCCAATTAAATCAACCTTTACGTCAACGCCGCGAAGACCATTGATCACGGCCTCACTGGCTGAACAAGAACCCGCACTGGTTAAAATAACCACGCGTGATAAGTTGAGCGCTGGAAGTGGTGTTCCAGCCGTGAGTGAGAACCCGATGGTGGTGGGGTAAAACGGCGTGGCATTGGTGGATGAATAATTGAACGGATTTTTGTCGTTAAACAATAGCTTGTCAAAAGCTTTTCCGTTGGTACGCGTGGCTCCAGCAATCATGTAGCCAAGCTGGCCAGCGATGGCAAGTAGCCCACCGCCGTTATAGCGCAGATCGAGCACCAGTTCGTTAACATTTTGCGCCGCTAGTTCAGTAAAGCCGGCCACTAATTGCGCTTCTGACGGACGAATAAATTGGTTAAACGTCATATAGCCTACGCGCTTATTGTTGCTTTCAATCACGCGCACATTTTGTACAGAGATGGTGTTGACCACGGCCGAAACCATTGCAAAACTTTGCGGTGCCGTAGCACCAACAAGCCTTAAGCCGTACGTTGCGGTGGTGTTAACCGCTGCGGGGCTCAGGCCTGCGTTGATGGCGCTGACCCCAGCCTGTGTATTGTCATTCACAAAATCAACGCCGTTAATGCTCACCAATTCCGCGCCACGCAATACGCCTGCTATGGCTGCCGGCGATCCTGGCTGCACTAGAGCTACTACCCAGCGCCGCGGGGGCGCGCTAGTAAATGCTGCCCATTGGATGCCGTAACCGCTAACCACGCCTGCACTCGTTGCCTGCGATGCGGCGGTGGTTTGGCTGAAGTGAAATTGATCTTTTTGTCGCCCAGTCTGGGTAACTTCAAAGCTGCGGAGCACGTTGAAGTAGGCCACTGGTGTAGCAAAACTGGCAGGAGAGATAGTGCCAATGTCTTTGTACCAAAGGTAGGTTTCATCGGACCATGATCGCAGCCACGCCTGCTCATCAGCCAGTGTGCCTTGCACGTCTGGCCAAGGCCGATTTGTGGTGGGATCATTGCCGGTACGCGGTGCAATACAGCGCTGGGCTAACGCATAGCTTGGCTTATAGGCCGGGATAATACTGGCGCTATTGGTACAGCTATTGACGCCAACGGACGAAAACGTTTGGCGGACGATTTGCTTTAAATTTTGCACGCCGCCGATGTCGTAAGCCATTTCGCCACTCACGCCATCATTGAAGAAAAATCTGATTTGGCCTACCTTGGTGACCGATGCGGTAACGGCTGCATTATTAATCTGCGCTAGCGGCGTGCCCGTGGTGCGAAATACATCACCGGTAAATGTACCGTCATATTGGCGCTGCACATCGGACGCCACAAACCACACGCCCTGCCCGTCGCCATCATAGGTAAACCAGGTGGCAAACAGCGTATTTTCTTGATGGGTAATATTAATGCCCCAACCATCTTCAGTGGGGATATACCAGAGGTCTTGGTAATTTTGACTGCCAGCGCGCGAAACAACCGGTGGCTGTTGCGTACAAACGGTGGCGGTAGTCTTGTATTGCTGGCGCACAATGCCTTTAGTTTGGTCAACCGCACCAATTTTATAATTAAACGTGGCGGCATTACTGGCCGAAAAGCGGAAGGTGCCTGTGCCTACTTCGGCGACTGTTTTGGACGATTTTTGTCCGTTAATTTGCGCGTAGGGAACACCGGTAGTTTGATAAATAGCGCCGGTATAACTGCCATCGGCTTGTTTACGTGCGTCGCTCATCACATACCATGCGTTGCGCCCGCCATCGCCATAGGTGAACCATGTTGCAAAAATTGTATCGCCTTGTTGGTTTAAATTGATGCCCCAGCCCGATTCAGCGGGGTTCCACCATAAATCGCTATAGGACGCGCTCTGGGACGTGCCCTGGGCTTGCACCGCACGCGCTGGCACCAGGCTGAATAACGCTACGGCACAGCCGGTGAGCAAAACGATAAAGGCGCCGCGCATGGCTACGCAGTGGCTGACGATAGTGCGATTAAGGTCATTCATAAACGGCTTCCGTGAGAGTAAAAGGTAACTATTTTGTTTGTCAAACTGTGAACTCACGCACACTAACATCAATTTAAACTGCATTAGTACAACTCTGGCAAAAATAGCCTGCTGATGCCAGAACGCGCACGTACACATACGCATACGCAACTTTAGGGTGTCACGCACAAGCATTTACAGAATCCCTTGCGGGATCGTTAAAACTCCGTTAATATGTCTTATATAAGATATAAGTCTATTGACAGCACTAGCACTTGGGCATACTATTTTCTTTATTTATTGAACGGCATTTTATTCCATGACCCCATATCTCCGACCCCGTCGCTCTATGCTTTATGTACCTGGCTGCGCACCACGATTCTTAAACAAAGCGCGCAGTGCCAAGGTAGATTCAGTCATCTTTGATCTTGGCGATTCAGTGCTAGTTGCAAACAAAGAAACCTCGCGTAATCAGGTAGTTGAAGCGATTTTGCACGGTGGTTACGGGCGGCGCGAACTTGTGGTGCGGGTCAATGATCTCGATTCCCCTTGGGGCCGTGATGATGTAAAGGCGATCGCCAATATTGGTGTAGATGCCGTACTGTTTCCTAATATTGAATCGCGTCAAGATGTGCTCGATGCACTCGCAGCCCTTGATGCCGCAGGCGGCGCGCACCTACCTATTATGGTGATGATCGAGAGCCCGATTGCGGTGCTACGCGCTGAAGAAATTGCGGCCGCGTCTGATCGTATTGCTTGTTTAATTATGGCTACCTCAGATTTACTCACGCAGCTACATGGCCGCAAAACGCCGGATCGCTTGGCGCTGCACTATTCGCTGTCGCATGTGTTGCTGGTGGGCCGTGCGTACAAGCGCGCAGTGGTCGATGGCATTAGCGTGGATATTAAGGATATGCATTCATTTGAGCTGGCATGTCGTTTGTCACGCGATTTAGGTTTTGACGGTAAATCACTTGTGCACCCTAATCAATTAGCTTATTGCAACGATGCCTTCACCCCAAAACCAAGCGAAATTGCCAACGCGAACGAAATCATTGTGGCGCTTGAACAAGCACACCACGAAGGTCGCAGCACCATTATGCTCAATGGCCGCTTGGTTGAACTCCATCATGTAGCAGCATCAAAGCGACTTCTCGCGCTAGCCGAGATGATTCGCGAACTAGAATCGGCATAGAGAACCAAAATGCGGCCATCTACAGGGTATTTTTTTGATGATTATGCGGTTGGTCAATTGTTTGACCACGCGACACCGCGCACAATTACTGCCGGCGATGCCGCACTTTATATTGGTCTTACGGGCGCGCGCCAAGCGCCGCACTGCGCCAGCACGGTCGCACAGGCGCTCGGCCACCCGCAAAGTCCGATTGACGATTTGCTGGTGTTTCATATTGCCTTCGGTAAAACGGTGCCCGATATTTCCTACAACGCTGTGGCGAACTTAGGCTACGCCGAAGTACAGTTTTTAGCGCCCGTATACGCTGGCGATACGATCAGCGCCAGCACCGAAATCATTGGCTTAAAGCAAAATTCAAACGGTAAAACAGGCGTGGTTTACGTGCGCTCAACAGCGCGTAATCAGCATGACAACGTGGTGCTGTCTTGGGTGCGTTGGGTGATGATCCACAAACAAGATAGGCTGGAGGCAGCTGAAAATAGGGCGTCTACAGCCACTATTCCAAGCCTTAAAAGTGCTGTTGACGTAGCTAGTTTGACTATTCCTGCGTTCTTAAAACCAACAGGTTTAACCACCAAGCACACCGGCTCGAATAAATTTTTTAATGATTACGCCGTGGGCGACGTTATCAACCACCCGGCAGGCATGACGGTTGACGAAACTGACCATACCCTTGCGACCAAGCTGTATCAAAACACCGCGCAAGTGCATTTTGACGCGTTGCACATGGAAAAATCACGCTTTGGTCGGCGCTTAATTTATGGTGGCCAAATAATTTCTATCGCCCGTGCGCTCAGCTTTGACGGTATGGAGAACGTTATTTCGATCGCAGCAATAAACGCCGGTAGCCACACCAACCCATGCTTTGCAGGCGATACCATTTACGCTAAAACTATGATCGTTGAAAAGCATGTTTTGCGTAGTGACTTGGGTGCGCTGACGTTGCGCCTAATCGGCATTAAAAATGCAGTACCTGCAAGCATCGATCACACCATCGCAGAATCTAATCCAAATATCGTACTAGATCTAAACTACACCGTTTTGATGCCCATAGTAAGCGTCTGAAGACGCCCTATTGACGGTCACCTACAGCCTATTTTTTTACTTTCTTTAGGATTTCTACAATATGAACGCTACCGCTAAAGTCCATCCAAACCAAGCCCTATTTGCTGGTGAAAAAGCCTTTCCGGTTATTCCTAGCTGCGAGCATTTTGCGGGTAGTGAAAAGCTCATTTTAAAAGCACTGGAACTCCAGGATAAATTAGGCCCAGTGTTTGATATTACCTGCGATTGTGAAGACGGCGCACAGGCAGGTTTTGAAGTGGCTCACGCGCAGATGATTGTGCGCGTACTCACGTCAGAAGCCAACAAGCACAAGATGGCAGGCGCGCGCATTCATGATTATTCCCACGCCCATTGGAAACAAGATGTTGATATCTTAGTCGGTGGCGCAGGACACGTGTTGCGCTACATCACTATTCCAAAATCGACATCCCTTGCTGAAGTGCGCGAGATGATTGACTACATTCAGGCCGTTGCCAGCAATCATAAAGTGGGTCGCGTCATGCCGATTCATGTGCTAGTTGAAACCCATGGCGCGCTCAGGGATATTCATCAAATAGCTGCCCTGCCCCATATTGAAGTGCTCGATTTTGGACTCATGGATTTTGTTTCTGGTCATCATGGCGCCATCCCTGCATCCGCCATGCGCTCGCCCGGCCAGTTTGAGCACCATTTAGTCGCGCGCGGCAAAGCCGAATTAACGGCAGCCGCTCTCGCTAACGGCGTCGTGCCTGCGCACAATGTGTGCCTTGACCTAAAAAACCCACATACGGTTTACAACGATGCCTCACGCGCCCGCAATGAATTCGGCTTTTTGCGCATGTGGTCGATTCACCCAAGCCAAATTTCAGCCATTGTTGATGCGATGCGCCCTGACCACTCCGAAGTGGAGGATGCGGGCAATATTTTGCTTGCCGCTCAAGTCGTTGATTGGGGCCCGATTCAATACAAAGGTGAATTGCACGACCGCGCTACCTATCGCTACTTTTGGGAGCTGTTACAAAAAGCGCGGGTAACTGGCGTTAAAATATCGGACGCAGCCAATGCGGCGTTTTTTCAGTAACTTTATTCCTCAACCATTACATGCTGTAGATGCCCTAAAATAGGGTGTCTCCAAGGACATTAAAATGACCCAATCCGCCGGCGCCGCCTTCCGTAAAGCACTATCAGAAGAAAAACCGTTACAAATTATTGGCACCATCAACGCCAACCACGCCCTACTCGCCAAACGCGCTGGCTATAAAGCGATCTATCTATCTGGCGGCGGCGTGGCGGCAGGCTCTCTCGGCATCCCCGACCTTGGTATCAGCAATTTGGATGACGTACTCACCGACATCCGCCGCATCACTGACGTATGCGATACGCCATTGCTGGTTGATATTGACACCGGCTTCGGCCCATCGGCATTTAACATCGCCCGCACTGTGAAATCACTCATTAAATTTGGCGCCGCGGCCTGCCACATTGAAGACCAAGTAGGCGCTAAACGCTGCGGCCATCGCCCTGGCAAAGAAATAGTCACCAAACAAGAAATGGTAGACCGCGTAAAAGCCGCTGCCGACGCTAAAACTGACGCTGATTTTTTCTTAATCGCCCGTACCGACGCCATCCAAGTTGAAGGCGTTGATGCCGCGCTTGATCGAGCTGTCGCCTGTGCCGAAGCTGGCGCCGACGGTATTTTTGTTGAAGCAGCCTATGATTTGCCCACCTACAAACGCTTCGTTGAAGCCTGCAAAGTGCCGGTGTTGTGCAATATCACCGAATTTGGCAAAACACCTTTCTTTACCACCGCTGAACTAGCATCCGCTGACGTTGCAATGGTGCTCTACCCCTTAAGCGCCTTCCGCGCCATGAATAAAGCGGCAGAAGCTGTCTACACCGCAATTCGCCGCGACGGCACGCAAAAAAATGTCATCGACATCATGCAAACCCGCGAAGAATTGTACGAGCGCATCAATTACCATGCGTTTGAACAAAGCTTGGACTCTTTGTTTGCGGCGAAGAAGTAACACCACTAATGATCCAATCTTTCGACCATATTCAACTAACAATTAAAGCCGGCCAAGTTGATGCGGCGTTAGCGTTTTATGTCGATTTTTTGGGATTTACCCGTGTACCAAAACCAGCAACGATGCGGCAAACTGGGGCTTGGCTCACGTCAGGCACCGTAAATTTGCACTTGGGTGAAACCAGTGAAAGCAATGGGGACGAGGAGGAGAACCTTAGTCTGCCACCGAAGCAAGGTGAAGCACATCCAGCCTTTAGAGTGGATAACTTTGCGCAATTGTTCCAAATTGCTACGCAAAAAGGGCTGAAAACCCGCGTAGATAGCGGGCCTTCAGGCTACTGCCGAGGCTCAATTTGGGATCCTTTTGGAAATCGCATCGAATTGATGCAAGCACTTTAAATATCACTTGATGGAGAATATGAATGAGCGCAACTGAAACAGTAGCCGCACCCGTAACGCCTGGTCCGAAGGCTAAAAAATCTGTCGCCTTATCGGGTGTTGTAGCTGGTAATACCGCCCTTTGTACCGTAGGGTTAACCGGTAACGATTTGCACTACCGCGGCTACGATATTTTAGATATTGCCGAAACGTGCGAATTTGAAGAAATTGCGCACCTACTCATTCATGGCAAATTACCGACTAAGTCGGAGTTGAATTCCTACAAAGCCAAGCTGAAAGCCCTACGCCCGATTCCGATGGCGGTGCAAGATGCACTGGAGTGTTTACCCGCCAGCGCCCATCCGATGGATGTGCTGCGCACGGGTTGCTCGGTGCTTGGTTGTACCCTGCCCGAAAAAGATGACCATAATTTAGCTGGCGCGCGCGATATTGCCGATCGCATGATGGCGTCCTTTGGGTCAATGCTGCTGTATTGGTACCACTTTGCGGTAAACGGCAAACGCATTGATGTAGAAACGGATGATGACTCAATTGGCGGACATTTTTTGCACCTGTTGCACGGTGCGCCGCCGTCTGAAGCTTGGGTGCGGGCGATGCATACTTCGCTTAATCTTTATGCGGAGCATGAATTTAACGCATCCACCTTCACCGCGCGCGTGATCGCTGGCACGGGCTCCGACATGTATTCAAGCATTACTGGCGCGATCGGCGCCCTGCGTGGCCCTAAACATGGGGGAGCGAACGAAGTGGCGTTTGATATTCAATCGCGCTACGCCAATGCCGATGAAGCCGAAGCTGATATCGTAAAACGTGTTGCTGAAAAGCAAGTGGTTATTGGCTTTGGTCATCCGGTGTATACGGTTTCTGATCCGCGTAACGTCGTGATTAAGGGTGTGGCTGAGCGTTTATCCAAAGCCGCTGGCAACACCAAACTTTACGACATTGCGGATAGATTAGAAGCGGTAATGTGGCGCGAGAAAAAAATGTTCCCTAACCTTGATTGGTTTAGCGCTGTGTCGTATCACATGATGGGTGTGCCAACTAGCATGTTCACACCGCTATTCATCATCAGCCGCACATCGGGCTGGGCAGCACATGTGGTGGAACAGCGCCAAGACGGTAAAATAATCCGTCCATCAGCCAATTACATCGGCCCTGATGATTGTGCGTTCGTGCCGATTGCTGAACGCAAGTAAAACGCCTTCTTTAAATTTT
>JANNXI010000193.1:0-19188 GCA_031409495.1 Betaproteobacteria bacterium | reverse complement strand
ATAGCGCGGCGTACCACCATTGGTGACCGGCGCTGCGGCAGAGGAATTGGCAAAGCCAATAATCGGGAATAAATTGCAGTTTGATGCCGGACAAACATCGCCGCCAGTAGCCGGGCTCACAGTTGCCCAAACATCGGTGCGGCGATTAAGCAGTGCATCGCCCGGATTGGAAGTTGCCCAAGCTGCGGGTATAAAAACGCTGCCAGACCAAGACACCCCAGAATTCAAACTACTGCGGATTATTTTTCGACCCTGCGTGTTGTAAAAACCACCGGCAAAGCCCGCACGTACCCCATCTGCATCGGCCGCACTAATCCCTATGCGCAACACATTATCGCGCCCTTGATAGGTCCCGGCGTTTACAAATGCCGCTGGCGGGTAACGATCCGGCCCCCACGCGGTAGCAGAAGCAACAGCAGCAATGGGATAAGCGGGTAAGGCTTGGGCAATCATGGTTGCGGGCAAAAATAGCGCCACTAACGCAAAAAAGATTCCGAAGCAGAACTGACGGTTAGATTTCATGTTGACGCTCCAATAGTTCATTGCGCTCAATTTGTATGCGCGCTTTACGGTAGCACTTTTTCAGAGCGGCTGCATGAAGCGGCGATAATGGTGCGCAAGGTCGCACACGGCCGCAAAGTTGCACGTCTTAAAATGCCTGCAGACGCCCGTAATACGGGCATCTTCAGGCACTATTTGATTAACTCCGATAGTCGGCGTTAATCTTCACGTATTCATACGATAAATCGCACGTCCACACGGTAGCGCTGGCATTGCCACGCCCAAGCGTAACTAGCACTGGAATTTCAGCCATCTGCATGACTCTCGCACCTTCGGATTCTTGGTAGGTTTTAAGGCGCCCACCGTTTTGCACAATGTCGACGTCGCCGAGTTTTAACCCGATTTTAGTTTGATCTAAATCGGCAATGCCCGCATAACCAACGGCCGCTAAGATGCGACCTAAGTTTGGGTCGGAGGCAAAAAATGCGGTCTTCACCAAGGGTGAATGGGCGATGGCTTTGGCTACTTTTTTGCACTCGTCTTCTGTGGCGCCGCCGCTCACGGTGATGCTTATAAACTTGGTAGCGCCTTCGCCATCGCGTACGATCGCTTGTGCTAGCTCCAAGGCAACTGCGGTGATAGCGTCGCGCAAAAGCAGGTACTGCGGGGAGGTTGCATCACTCACCTGGGCGTGGGCGGCTTTGGCCGTAGCCATCAAAATGCATGAATCATTGGTAGAGGTATCGCCATCGATGGTGATGACATTAAACGAATGATCAACCGCGTGCTTCAACATACTACTAAGTGCTATCTCAGCAATATTCGCATCGGTGCCAATAAAACCAAGCATGGTGGCCATATTCGGCTGAATCATCCCAGCCCCCTTGGAGATGCCCGTGATACTTACCTTCACGCCATCTATAACAACTTGCTTTGATACTGCTTTTGGTACGGTATCAGTCGTCATCACGGCGTGGGCGGCTTCAAACCAATTGTCGCTTTTTAAATCAGCGATACACCCCGGCACACCGGCTTCGATACGCTGCATTGGCAGCATTTCCATAATCACGCCGGTTGAAAACGGTAGCACTTGTTGCGCATGGATGCCTAACTGTTCAGCCACAATCGCGCAGGTGGAGCGCGCGTCTGCCAAGCCCGCCTCGCCCGTGCCGGCGTTGGCGCAACCGGTGTTAATCACCAAAGCACGAATGCCATTGCCACTCGCTTTGGCATCATCTAAATGCTCGCGACACACAATCACTGGTGCTGCGCAAAAACGGTTTTGGGTGAACACACCAGCCACTGTGGCACCCGCATCAAGGGCGACTACCATCATGTCGCGGCGATTGGGCTTGCGCACATGGGCTTGGGTAATGCCCAACTTTAGCCCTGCAATCGGCAGTAAATTTTTAGCTTCGGGGAGGATATAGTTCACAGCCATTTTAGAATGCCTTCATAAAATACACTTTAATAAACCTTGAAGACGCCCTATTTTAGGCCATCTCCAACCTATTTGCTACCCTCTTTACTACTCAGATTTGCGATTAAACCAACAACTATAAAGCTCACTGGGCGCCAAGGTCATCATGTCGTATGGCAACATGCTTGGCGTGTATTCCACCATCTCTTCTACCCGCACAGCAAAGCGCCATGGTTCAAAATTAAGGGCGCGTAATTCGGCTTCAAATCCTGCAACCGTAATTTTATTGAGTTCTTTATACCATTGCCAAAACTGCGCGGGCGATGAAAACTCGCCGGCGCGGTCCATGTATTTTGGGCGGGTATTGAGCACTAATTCGCGCAGCGCATCCTCGGTTTTGTTTAAGTGCACAAACGGCTCATCGCTAAATTCAGTTAAGTGATGACCGATGTTAGAAAAATACAAGCCAGGTGCGATAAACAATAAACCGCCCGGCTTTAAAACGCGACGCATTTCCAACATCGCTTTATCGTAACCGCCAGCCATGTGTTCCACCGAGCCCCATGAAATTAGAGCATCGAAGCTATTGTCTTCAAACGGCAATGCGTTTGCATCAGCGTCCATAAACTTTAGGTTGTCGGGTATGGCAAGGCTGCCCAATTGATTTGCGGCCAGCACCTCGCCCAAACGCTCATAGCCCTTGAAGGGATCGATGCCGATAAGCTCTTTAGGTTGATAGCGCAACATGATGCCAAGGTCAGTAATGCCATCGCCACAGCCTACGTCGAGTACACGCCCGTGCAGTGCCGGATGGTCTTTGCACACATAGGTCATCGTGGTGATAGCGGCATGATGTAGGTGCCGCCAAAACCAATCATTGTGCTGATGCTGCCAACCGAGCGCGGCAACATCTATAGCGGTCACACCATCACGTGCGGGGGCTGATTCTAGCGCCCAAAAGCCTTTATTTGCGGTTGTTTCTAAGGTTTGCGCAGCTGCAACGGAGCCAACTTCAGGTGTTGAAAAATATAAATTTTCAACCTGTACCATCTGCGTTTGCCGATCTTGGAGCGCAAAAAAACGCACGCATAAACGGATTGGTGCAGTTGATAATTGTAGCGCAGCGCAACTCCATACAAACTTATACTCGCCGCGCGGCAACCAACTAGCGTTGATGCCTTGGTGTGATGCAAACACATCGAGCAGCGGCACGTCTGGATCAGCGGCAAACAGGGTAATGCAAGCATCTACATCCAGCAAAATGGGCGCATCTACTGCAATGTGCAGATGAATAGCGAGCGGCTCACCCATGGGCGGTTGAGGAATGGCTTGGATAGCACCGTTACCAAGCGCAGTTGCACGATTAACGTTTACGTTAATCAAGCGCAGCGGGTTTCCGGTGCTGCGCATTTACGAAAGCTGCCCGTGGCAATGCTTGTACTTCTTGCCTGAACCGCACCAGCAGGGATCGTTACGGCCTAACTTCTCGCCCTCACGCATATACGGAGCGGGAGCCGCTGCACGCTCCGGTGCGCCTTCAGCGGTGGGGCTTGCGGCCCCGCCACCCAATGCATCATCGTAGTCCGCATGGTGATACTGCACGTTCGATGCTTGCTTAGCAATCGCCGCTTCGGCTTCGCGTTCCGCAGCTGCGATTTCTTCTGGTGTTTGTACACGCACGTTAACAAGCTGGCGACTTACCTCACGCTTCACGCTATCCAGCATGCCGGAGAATAGTTCAAAGGCTTCGCGCTTATATTCTTGCTTGGGCTGCTTGGCAGCGTAACCGCGCAAATGGATGCCTTGACGCAAATAGTCAAGTGACGCCAAATGCTCGCGCCAGTGGGTATCTAGGGATTGCAGCAGAACAGCGCGCTCATAATGGTGCACGGCGGGTGGATCAATATGCGCAAACTTTTGCTTGTATTCAGCATCCGCTTGATCAGCGATACGGTGTGCAATGGCTGCACCATCAAGCTCATTGTCGCTCTCAAGCCAGCTATCAATTGGGGCGGTGATATTGAAGTCGGTAGCCAATTCTTTTTTGAGTTCAGGAATATCCCATTGTTCTTCCACCGATTCGGCTGGTACGTGTTTAAGCACAGTGGCGTGAATTACATCGCGACGCATTACGGTGATGGTCTCACTCACGTCTTCAGAATCAAGCAACTCATTACGCTGCAAGTAAATGACCATACGCTGATCATTCGCGACGTCATCGTATTCAAGTAATTGTTTGCGGATATCGAAGTTACGGGCTTCTACCTTGCGTTGCGCGTTTTCGATTGAACGCGAAACCATACCCGCTTCAATGGCTTCACCTTCAGGAATTTTTAGCTTCGACATTACTGCTTTTAAACGATCGCCAGCAAAAATCTTGAGTAGTGGGTCTTCAAACGACAAGTAAAAGCGCGACGAACCCGGATCACCTTGACGACCGGCACGGCCACGCAATTGGTTATCAATACGACGGGATTCATGGCGCTCGGAGGCAATAATTCGTAAGCCACCTGACGCCACAACTTCTTCATGCACTTGCGTCCATTGGTTGCGGATGGCCGTAATCTGGGCTTCTTTAGCACTATCGCTTAAATCTGAATTGTGCTTCACGTTCTCAGTATCACGCTCCGGATTACCGCCTAAAACGATATCGGTACCACGGCCAGCCATGTTGGTTGCGATAGTAATGCTGCGTGGGCGACCGGCCTGCGCAATAATTTCTGCTTCGCGCGCGTGCTGCTTGGCGTTCAAAACTTGGTGCGGGAGTTTTTCACGGTCCAATAAGCCAGACAGCAGCTCAGAATTTTCAATGGATGTGGTGCCCAACAACACGGGCTGACCGCGGGCATAGCACTCTTTAATATCGCCAATGAGGGCGTTGTGCTTTTCTTTGGCAGAAATAAATACTTGATCATTGCCATCTTGACGCACCATCGGACGGTTTTGCGGAATAATCACCGTTTCAAGGTTATAGATGGACTGAAATTCAAACGCTTCGGTGTCGGCTGTACCGGTCATGCCGGACAGCTTTTTGTAGATGCGGAAATAGTTTTGGAAGGTAATCGAAGCTAAAGTCTGCGATTCATTTTGAATCTTCACGCCTTCTTTGGCTTCTACGGCTTGATGCAAGCCATCGGACCAACGGCGGCCCGTCATCATGCGGCCGGTGAATTCATCGACAATGACGACCTCACCGTTTTGCACAACGTAATGCTGGTCGCGATGGTACAAGGAGTGGGCGCGCACCGCAGCGTACAAATGGTGCATAAGCATGATGTTGGATGAATCGTAGAGTGAGGCGCCAGGCAACAATAAGCCCGCTTCGGTCATCAATTCTTCGGCTTTTTCATGGCCAACTTCAGACAACATCACTTGATGCTGTTTCAAATCAACGTGAAAATCGCCTGGCCCTTCTTCGGTTTCCTGGGCTACCAAGTTGGGCACAAGCAGGTTCACTTTTTGGTACATCGCGGTAGAATCTTCTGCCTGACCGGAAATAATCAGCGGTGTGCGCGCTTCGTCGATCAAAATAGAATCTACTTCATCCACAATCGCAAATGCGTGGCCGCGAATCACGCGTTCAGATTTATTACCGACCATATTGTCGCGTAAGTAATCGAAGCCAAATTCATTGTTGGTGCCGTAAGTAATATCGGCTGCAAAGGCTTTTTGTTTATCATCGTGCTGCATTTGCGATAGGTTACAACCTACCGTAATGCCTAAGAAATTATGCACGCGCCCCATCCAGTCGGAATCGCGCTTGGCGAGGTAATCGTTTACCGTCACCACATGTACCCCTGCGCCAGAAAGCGCATTTAAATACGACGGCAATGTGGCCATCAGTGTTTTGCCTTCGCCCGTACCCATTTCGGCGATTTTACCGCTGTGCAGCACCATGCCGCCGATAAGCTGCACATCAAAGTGGCGCATGCCTAATACCCGCGTGGAAGCTTCACGCATTACTGCAAAAGCTTCTGGCAATAGCTGGTCTAGGGTCTCGCCCTTGGCGAATCGGCCTTTAAACTCATCGGTTTTAGCGCGAAGCTGCTCATCGCTTAATTGCTTAATACCGGCTTCTAAAGCGTTAATTTCAACGACTGTTTTGCGATACTGCTTAAGCAAACGCTCATTGCGGCTACCGAATATTTTCTTCAAAAATGTATCAAACATAATGCGGACTTTCGTAAAAGGAATGAGTGAGCAACCTTGGCTTAAGGTGCTACAAAAACATACATAACTAAGATTAGAAATCGGGGCAATGCATAAAATTCCAACTAAGAAGCGTAAATTTTAGGCACCAATACATCGAAACTGCGTAGCTTAATGGGCTGTAAATACCCTATTTTAGGGCGTCTATAGCTTATTATTAAACCGCCGAATAACGCGCTAAATTGCACCCTCGTAAAACCTCTGGCGCCTAAAGATATCTGGCGCGGTTGCGTGCGCGGCGCTAGGGAGCGCTGGCAGACTTCGTGGCGAGCGCAGGTTCTTGTGCGCGTGCGAAGTTTAAAAAGCGATTGGGATTGAGTGGCACCCCTTTTTCGCGTACTTCAAAATGCAAGTGTGGGCCCGTGGCACGGCCGGTAGAGCCTAAGTCGCCAATGTGTTGGCCCTTAAGCACGATATCGCCGGTTTTGATGTGAGATTTTTGCAGGTGGGCGTATCTCGTGGTCAAACCATTGTCATGATCGATATCGACCATATTACCGTATTCGCCATGCCACTCAGACGTGGCGACTACACCGCCAGCAGCAGCCAAAATAGGTGAACCAGTAGCAGAGATAAAATCTACCCCAGTATGGAAAGCCGAGCGGCCAGTAAAAGGATCAATCCGATAACCGAAGTTAGAGGAATAGAAAGCTTGCGCAACTGGCATGGTTGTAGGAATCGCTTTTTGCTCAACCCGGCCTTGCATCAATACGGAATCTAGCGCACCAAGCTTATCTGAACGATCATCTAGCGTCGTTGAAATCGCTTTTAGTTGCTCAATAAACTCAGCCTGCGAAAGCTGGCGCGTGGCACCCGCTGCTGGCGCGGCGCCGCCCCGACCTGGCGTTTCAGAAAAACGAAACTCAGCGGCACTAATGCCGGCAGCTTTTGCCAAACGCTCGCCAAAGGCGTCAAGGCGCATAATGCGCGCCTGTAGCTCGCCTAACTTTACGGCTAGAGAGCTGACCTGCTCACGCATTTCAACTTCAGCTTTTTGATTTTGCTGCTGCGTTAACGTGGATATTAAGCTCTGAATAAACGGGTTTTTTATGTCAACCGCGTACTTCATCGTTACCCAATGGGTAAAAAACGCGAACATAAAACCAGCGCTTACGAAACCAAAAACGGCAAGAATAATCTGCGGCTGGGAGACGGTGACAATGCGGCTTTTAGCCAAACTGTCCGAAACTAGAATAATATTCAAAAACGTCTCCAAATAATCAAACTAACCAACTTATTCATGGCAGCGCACCGATGACATCCCCAGCAGGTCGTAAATCAAACCAAAAATCGGTACGCTCGCTGTTACGCGAGTCACCCGTGCTGTTACCGGTGTTTACTAAACTAGCGGAAATTTCCGCCCTGAATAAAACTTTTCATGCTGCTATTCCAATTGCCCTGCATAACAGTTGCCGCATCACCCATTTAGACGGCGATACCGTCGTCATTAGTGCATCAAGCGGTGCAGTTGCCACTAAAATAAAACAGCTTTTGCCGCAAATAATGGTGCATTTTCCGCAGTTTGTTCATTTTGCGCAGACACCACAAAGCATCCGCATAGAAAAAACAGAAAACGCCCAAAATAGGCAAAGAGATCAAGAGCTTACCGGATTTAGGGTAGAGGTGCAACCAGCGCTGTCCAATGCGTGGCCAAAAAATCCTGGAAAACCGGTGGCGCCGCGCCAAGAAATCCCAGACGATGCCCTTCTTAGCCTAAGTGGGCGCTTACATGATTCGCCGCTAAAAACGGCCATAGAAACGCTGCTGAAGCAACGCGCTAACGCGGCAAAGCGCGCCACGGCACAGCGAAAAACACCTTAACTGGCGTTTGGCGACTGCACTTTGGCTTTTCGTTCAAGCCATGGCTGCGCTACAGCACGCCTAAAGTATGAGCAACAGCCGCTCAGCTAACAACACCGCCAAAATCACCACCACAAACAGGCCGGTGATTTTTAAGATATTGAGCGTAAGCTTATAAAACTCAACCCTCTTGGTAAATACGTAAATGATGAATGTAGTAGTCCCTACTAATAAGGCAAATAGCAATAAAATGCGAATGCCGATTAGCATCGATTGACATCCCGTAAAAATTGCGGCTTAAGCAGCATTAAGCACCATATTGCCGAACGCATGCGGTAATTGCTCCCGCCGATCGAAAGTGACGAATTCAAACGCTTCGCCATCGGCCATTAGCGCTCGGACAAGGCGGTTATTCATGGCGTGACCTGATTTTATGCCGGTAAAGGCACCAATTAGTGGGTGACCAAGCATATATAAATCGCCCACGGCGTCTAGCGCTTTATGCTTCACAAATTCGTCTTCAAAGCGCAAACCCTCTGCATTGAGCACCCTAAAATCATCTATAACAATCGCGTTATCAAGTGATCCGCCCAAGCCCAAGCCCATATCCCGCAGCGCTTCTACTTCATGGGTAAAGCCAAAGGTACGTGCGCGCGAAATTTCTTTAACGAATGAAATTTGCGCAAAATCGAGCGCCACATCACAACTGCGGTTATCGAACACTGGGTGCTTAAATGCAATAGAAAACGCTAATTTAAACCCGTTATGGGGCTCAAGTCGCACCGTACGATCACCTTCGACTAGCTCAACGGTCTTTTTGACGCGAATATAGCGCTTAGGCTTGGCCTGTTCTTCAATACCGGCGGTTTGCATCAAATAAACAAACGGGCTGGCCGAACCATCCATTATCGGCACTTCTTCGCGAGATAAATCTACGTAGGCGTTATCAATGCCCAAGCCCGCAAAGGCCGACATTAAATGCTCTACCGTCGCCACTTTAGCGCCCGTCAGCGGATTTTCGATGCGCGTGGATAAGCGCGTATCGTTGACGTTTTCGGCTCGCGCAGCCACGCTCGGCGCGCCAGCCATATCAGTGCGCGAAAATACAATGCCCGTATCCGGTGCCGCCGGGCGAATATGCATTTCAACACGCTGGCCGGAATGCACGCCCACCCCAGTGGCGCGTACTTTGTTTTTGAGAGTGCGTTGCTTAATCATCGTTTTTGTTTAGCCCTAGGTAGAACTCAATTTTAGCATCTACGCTCTGCGACACCAAGGGATGTCACGTTACCAGCACAGCTAGTGGCCTAAGGCGCGGTTTTTGATGTGCAGCGTTTTGGTTGGCAACGCCTGCAACACCAAAGCACTCAGCACAAATACCCCGCCAAGAAGCGCCGCATTGGCAGGACGCTCACCCACAAAAACCCACGCCCAAATAGGGCCAAAAAATGTCTCGAGCAGCGCTAATAGCCCAATTATCGTAGGCGAAAGCGCCCGCGCCGCAAACACACACAAAGCGCAGGGCAACGCCAACTGAAAAAAGCCAAGACCCGCCAAAAGACCTATATCTTGAGGTGTTGCCGTAAATGGGTAGGCAAAAGGCAGGCAAAACAATGCAGACAACACAGCGCCCATCATAATCGCTGGCGCTAAATCTACGGTGGCACCACTTCGCTTGATCAACGTCCAGTTTAAAGCGGCCGTAAAAGGCACGATGAGCGCTAAAATTGTGCCGCCCAAATTAAATTTAGCCAACCCGTCAGCACTTACAAAAAAGTCGCCAGCCACCATAATCGTCGCCCCCGTTAGCGCTAACGCAATACAAAAAACATTTACCGCCGTTAAACGTTTCCGCAAGAGCAATACCCCAAACAAGCACGCGGCCAGCGGCGATAAGCTCGACAGTATCAGCACATTAGCCACCGGAATATGACTCAACGCCAACATAAAGCAGGTAAACATCAACGCCCACAGCACGCTTGAAACGACGCCCATGCGGCCCATTAGGCGCACCGTTTCAATCACGCGGCCACGGTTGAGCACATTCAAAATAAGCAGCATTGACAGCGCACAAAAGAACGACCGCAAACAGGCGATTTCCCACCGCCCCGCCTGCTCAATGAGCCGCGACACAACCCCCGCGCTAGACCACAAAATGGGGGCGATAATCATCGCCACCCAAGGTCGGGCGTCGTAGCGAGACGGCATTACTTGGATTTTTTACGGGTAAATTTTGGCGTTGCTGCGGATGCGTTCTTGGCAGGAATTTTAGCGACAGGTATAACCACCGCTTTAGGTTTAGCCGCGGCTACTTGGCCATCGGGCGACTTCGCGCCTTTTTTTACCGCCTTTTTCAGCGACTGCGTGAGCGCACTACTGCGCATCAAATTAGCGGAAGACACCGTTTTTTGATCACCCAATATGCGCGTAGCAGGACAGATTTTGAACGCGGGGCAACGGTTGCAGGTTACAGCGAGGGCAATTGGGCAAAGCGTCATGATGATATTCCGAGTGATTAAGTAAGCAGCTACTGTACACCACGGCTAGAAGAAATAACGTTTAAATCGCCTAGAGTCGCTAAGCGCCGTAAATATAGGCTGGAAACGCCCGTAAATAGGGTATCTTCAGGCACCATCTGGGAATATAATATAGCCCGGCCTATTTAATTCTGGCTTCCCGCATTCGCATAACGAACCACACATCTGGAAAGTGATCGACTTCAAGCAAGACAATTCGACCATCGTTAGGAGTCGATTGCGCGCACTTCATTTAAATACCGTGCTGTAGATTATGCGGGGTGAGATCGGCATAGACCCAGCATTTTTTGCGTCGCCCGAACAACTTAGCGTTCTACTGTAAAAAAAATTAGCCGCCCGCAATGCGCAGTGACGGGCTTTTATCCGGCTATTTCAGTGATAGCCGCGGTGTCACGGATCGCATCAAATACTCTCATTGCCGCATAGGCATCGTTGGCCGCATAAAGTAGCTGCGAATCATTGAGCTTCCGGGTAGACCAGTTCGTAGTGGAGATGCGCTTTGACTTTCGAAAATACTGTGCGAACACAATCGCTACTGCGGTTTTCACGCCTGTGGTTCCCCGATAACCATGGCGTTTGAACACCGATACCAAATCGATCACCTTTTCTACTTTTACATCAAGCTTCGCCAAAATTTGACCGTGATCAGAGCTTAAACTAAAGCCAACTTTGGTAAGGACTTTTGACTGCAATAAATCGGCAACAATCGGCCAACATTCTGAATGACACAACTGAAAAATATAGGCGCGCTGCAAACTCGAAAACTGCACTACATGCGGACCTTCACTGACTTCGCCCTTTGCAAAGGTAGGTTTTGATTCCGTATCAAATCCGACGATTCCAGCCAGCATAATTTCGGCGGCGGCCTGCACAAATTCAGGCAGCGTAGCGGGTACAAAAATTTGATCTCGCAGAAGCCCTGGAAACGGCGGCAGCAACAGAATTTCTTCTTTTGAGGGCGCAACTTTTTTAGGTAGCGGCGGCGTTAACGGCACTAGCGGCGCATCGAACGGAGGCGAATTAGTCATCTCAAAATCAATCGCTAACACCAGCACTGGCGCGATATTCCAACGTGCGTCGACCGGCCGGTGTCGCCATCACCACTGCAACGTCGCCTGCTTGAAGTACGCGCTCCGGCATCGGATTGAATATAGTCTCCTGACTCGCCGTTCGCAAGGCTAGAATGATGTATTCAGCACACGGTGGAGCAAATTTCGCCAACGCAATCCCCGCAGTGGCCACGCCTGTTTCTACCTGCTCGACCCGCAAATCGCCATCGGAGCGCAACATCTCATCCAAAAAATTAACGACATGTGGACGCACCATGCTTGACACAATACGCAGGCCGCCAGTGAAGTCTGGCGATACAATCGCATCAGCACCAACGCGCTCCATCTTTGAAAAATAATTCATTTCATGACAGCGTGCCACGATGCGGCAAGCTGAGTTAATTTGTTTGGCTGACAGAGTAATGACCAAGTTACGATTATCATCGCCAGTGACCGCAAACACGCCCGCAGCGCGCTTGATACCCGCTTCTTCGAGCATTTCATCTTCTGTTGCGTCCCCCAACACATAAAGCGCATGCGGGTAACGCTCGGAGTGTGACTGTATGGCAGTGTCCACAATATCCACTAACACGTAGGCTCTGTTGGTTTTTTCAAGCTCGTGGGCAACGTTGGCGCCGACACGGCCCGCACCACAAACAATATAGTGGCCTGAAAGCTCAGAAATGCGCTTTAACATCTTACGTCTCCGCAATGCTGCGTTAAATTCACCGGCAATAATGTAGGCCGTTACTTTAGAAAAGATATAACTCGTTACGCCAATTCCAGCAAACCCGATACACATCGTAAAAATGCGTGCGCCTGGCTTACCAGTCAAATCAATCACTTCGTTAAAACCAATCGTGGCGATGGTGATGAACGTCATGTAGAGCGCATCAACAACGGTCGTTGTTGCACCGCCAATCACCAAATAGCCAACCGTCCCGACGGCCAGCACGCACACTAACGCCATTGCTGGCTTTGTGAATTGTCGAACTATCCGTGGAACTATAAAGGTTGGCACTATTACCTGTTGGCGCGCTATTTTAATTCGAGGATAAGTGCCGTCCGTGCTGGCACATTGAGCACGATATCAAGCCGATATCCTTTGCCACTCAATACGTCTGTTCCGGCGACCGAATTGCCGAGCGCTTCGGTAAATCGTGCTGTTGGTAGTGCAACTTCACTTTTACTCTTGTTTAGTATGACCATGATTTTTTTACCGCTCGCAGCATCGATCCGGAAATAAACATAGGTCCCGCGTTCCGGTGCGTAGTGCGTCAGCTTTCCAGAGTGGATGGCAGTCTGAGTTTTACGCCAGTTAAGCAGTTTCTTTACAAATGCTTGCGCCTCTTTTTGCTTCTCCGTTAAACCCGCACCGGTTACTGCATTTACTTTATCGCCGGCCCAACCGCCAGGGAAGTCACGCCGAAACGCCCCATCGTCGCGCTTCTTCGGGCTAGTCATTAATATTTCAGTACCGTAATAAAACTGCGGAATGCCCCGCATCGTGGCCACATAGGCAATGGCCATTTTGTATAAATCAAAATCTTCATCGAGCGCACTGTATAGACGGCTGAGATCATGATTTCCTTCAAACAGCACGAGATTGTTTGGATTTGGGTAAACAATATCGTCGTTTAGTCTTTCATACAATGCCGTTAATCCTGATTGAAAACCGTCCTCTGCAACGAGTGCTTTTCGCAAAGTGTCGTTCAATGGAAAATCCATCAAACTGGGTAGAGACGAGACATAGCCGTTAGCGTTCGTCTTACCTTTTTGCCAATAGGAGACCACGATGGGATTAATACTCCACTCTTCACCCACCATATTTAGTGACGGATATTCCTCCACCAACCGACGCGTCCATTCGCTTAAAAAAGCATGATCAGAATAGCCATAAGTATCCACGCGTATACCCGCTAAGCCCGCGTATTCAACCCACCAAATAGCGTTCTGTATTTGGTATGTCGCTACGAATTTGTTCTGCTGATTCATATCCGGCATATTCACCTCAAACCAGCCTTTGGTGAAGTTGGTTTTGTCTACTGCTGCCGCGTATGGGTCGGTCGCGGTGGTGCGTGCGTGGTAAGTGGGCACGAACTTGCCATCAAAACTTAACCAATCACTTGAGGGTAAGTCTTTCATCCACCAATGGTTAGAGCCAATATGACTTAGCACCACATCCATCACCATACCGACGCCCTTGCTACGCGCTGTATCCACCAAGCGCTTGTAATCCGCATTCGACCCGTAGCGCGGATCAATTTTGTACGTGTCAGTAGCCGCATAGCCGTGATACGAATACTTGGCCTGATTGCTTTCCGTGAGCGGGGTCGGCCAAAGCATGGTGTAGCCCATGCTGGCAATATAGTCGAGATGATTTTCGATGCCCTTAATATCACCGCCGTGACGCCCAGCACTGTCATCTGACCGATTGTGAGGATCAATAAAGCCGGGCACATTGTCGTTGCTTGGGTCGCCGTTTGAGAAGCGATCAGGCATAAAATTTAAGATGACATCAGCATTAGAAAAACTCTTGCGCGTCGCCGTACTTTGCTCACGTGCCAGTAGGCTGTAAGCAAATTCCATTTTTTGTGCGCCATGCTTAAACACGATATTTACTTTGCCAGGCTTAACGTCTGCTGCCAAACTTAAATCAATAAAAGTGTAATTAGGCGATGTGAGACGTGTTACCGCATCTACCTTTACACCAGGATAGCTAATTTCAGGCGCGTACGCCGCAATATTTGGGCCATACACCATCAACTGCAGCTTCCCGCTTTTCATTGCTACCCACCAAAAAGGTGGCTCAATACGCTCAATGGCGGGCGCAGATTTTGCATCCATCGCATCTGCCGTTTGCCAACACAACATAGAAAAACATACTAGTAAAACCGCTCGCGTATTTTTAAACATGATTGAGTTATGGAGATAGAGATGTGAAGAAATTATTTAGCTTTGTAATTCATGATTGGCGGCGCAAGCTTGGGGTTATTAAACACATCCATGGCACCGTTTTCAATTTCTTTCATTGACTGATCGCACCACTTAATTTTAGAGATAGCGTTGGCTGCTTTGAATGGCATAAATGCGCCATCATTTCTATTTTTTATTCCCATTACGATTAGGCGGCGTTTATCAGCGTCAAACGCCGTTGCCAGTAGGCGACGCTGCTGCGCGATCAGCGGTGCGTTGCGCTCGCGCCAAGCTGAAGCTGCACCCGTGTAGCGCCGCATGGAAGTTGGTAGGATGTTCACACAGGCTTCTTCAGTTTGTAGCACCAGCGATTCCATGCCCATCACACCAATAACCGCACCTTCAAGCACGTCATCATTGGCCAACTGCGCGGCTACGGTTTTACTCGAGTCGGCTGCATTGGCTTTTTGAGTTGCTAATTTAGCGGGCTTATTTTTAGAAACACTTTCCTTCGTAGCAGCATCTCCGCCACCACCATTTTTGATTTCTGGCGCGGCCTTAGGCGCACTAAGGAGCGTACTTTGCGCTTTACTATCGATGGGCGGGTGATCTGAATACACGACCTTGCCATCTACCCCAATCGTTTTATACACCGCCTGCGCGACGACGCGAGCGGGCGCGGTGGCCAGGCCGAATGCCAAGAGTGCAGTAAAAATTATTATTGTTTGCATACGCAATGCGCCCCAGAAGCATGTAGTTTGAGCAGCACTTAATGTAACAGATAAGTCATGCGCACTAAGAAAGCCCTACTTTTATCCGCAAAAATGCCTGAACACGCCCTTAAATAGGGCACCTTCAGGCATTTTTTAACGCTGCTGGCACTTACCAAAACGCAATGCTAGGCACTTTTTAGTTTTGTTGGCACGCCGCCCCCCGGAAAACCCAAGCGCAAAATTTTCCAAACTGTCGTACCAAACTGACGCGTAAGCGACGCTGAGTTGTACGGCAAACCATAACGCACCGTCAATGCACGCACTCGCGGCGATAACTCTGCATAGCGATTACTGGGTAAATCGGGGAATAAATGATGCTCGATTTGATGCGATAAATTCCCCGACATTACATGAAATAATTTTCCGCCGTTGATGTTACAAGAGGCTAACAACTGCCGCACGTACCAAGCGCCGCGGGTTTCATTGTCAACTTGTTGCTTGGTAAATACATGCACGTCGGCTGGAAAGTGTCCGCAAAAAATAATGAGATATGTCCATAAATTACGCAACAAGCAAGCAAGCACATTGGCTGCAAACACCCACAAAAAAACCATCCACAGCGGCGGCCCCATGCCGTAGAAGGCAAACGGTAAAGCCAACACCACCGCCAGCAACGGCCAAAGCACGTAATCCTTCATAATCTGCGCAGCCATCTTTTTACCGGTACGCTGCAGCATTGGCTTAATGTCGGCTAATTTACTTTTCCCCGAAGCAATGCGTCCAAGCTCTAGCTCTTGAATTGCAATGCCCCATTCAAACAGTAGCGCGAGCAGTAAGGCATAAATCGATTGCCCTATATAGAACGGCTTCCAGCGCTGTGCGGGGGACATACGCAACAAGCCGTAACCGACATCAGGGTCTTTACCTAGCACGTTCGTCCAAGTATGGTGCGTCACATTATGGGCGCGCATCCATTGATCAGATGGGCATACATGGTCCCATTCCCAGGTGTTGGACTGAATCGTTGGGTCTTTCATCCAGTCCCATTGCGCATGGAGCACGTTATGGCCAATTTCCATATTTTCAAGTATTTTAGCCACACCCAACGCGAGCGTGCCTAAACCAATAACGGCTGCAAACATTGCAAAACTGGCAAACGCGTGCTGCCAGACCGGCAGCAATAACAAGCTCGCACAAATTAACACGCGGCCAACAAATGCCAAGCTTCGTTGGGTTTTGATCACAGCTAATATATAGCGTCGATCCCGCTCGCCACGCGACGCGAGCACTTCGTCACGCATCGCGTCAAGCTCGCGGCCAAATTCTAAAATTTGCGCGTCGGTCAAATTAACCGGCAGATTGTTTTTGTTCATAATGTGCTCATAGCTCCAGTTCGCAATCGCCGGCAGTGGCACAAATACAAGTTTGCACAATACTGCCAACTTCATTAAGGATTTTTCCGGTGCGCAAATCACGCACGCAACCAGATACCAATTTTGTATTACAAGTATGACAAATTCCCATTCGGCAGCCGTGAGGTGGGTTCATGCCCGCGTCTTCTGCCACTCGAAGTAAATTAGTAGTGGCGTCAGCAACGGCTTCAATGCCGCTTTTAACAAAGCGCACCCGCCCCCCGACTGACGCAGCAGGCACGACGGCAAGTTGTGCGCTAAAGCGTTCAATATGCAAATGTGCGCTTCTACCATTTTGTTCGCAATGCTTCTCCAGTGCCGCTAGCAGCGGCGCTGGGCCACAAGCGTATATTTCACGCTCACTCCAGTCAGGGCATAAGCGGTTAATTTGCTCGCTACTAAAATAGCCTTTGGTTTGTTTGTGCTCACCATATTCATGGGTAAATACTTGATGCAATTGATAGCGTGGCTGTGCTGCCGCCACCGCCGTCAATTCTTTGCTAAAAATAGCATCAAACTCATGGGGCGAATAATGAATGTGCACACTATCGTGTAACCGGTCCTGCGCTATTAAGCTACGGAGCATACTTATGGCGGGAGTTATGCCGCTACCAGCGGTGATGAACAATGGTTTTACCGGCTGCGCCTCCGGTAAGAAAAAATCACCTTGTGGCAAGCCAATCGGCAAATAGTCGCCCACCTTTACTTGGCGCACCAGATGGTGCGAAATACGCCCACCTAAAATTGCTTTTACGGTGATGGTGATGCAGCCATCGTCGCGTTCCGGTGCCGAGGAAATTGTGTAGGTACGCGTGTATTGCATGCCGCCGATGGGCACACCCACACGAAGATGTTGCCCCGCCCGAAACGTCCGCCAGTTCACGCCTGGGCGCAGGGTAATGGTGCGGGCGTCCTTGGTTTCATCCCACACTTTTTCAACCCTTGCTTGCAGCGCATGGCTTGCCCACAGCGGATTAACGAGCTCTACATAATGTGAGGCACGCAACGGATAAGCGAAGCGATCAGCGAGTGCTGCAACGCGCGTTAATATGGAGGGAGATTTTGCGGTTTTCAATGGAATTCTTCCTCGCTATTTGTGAGAACGCTTTTAGGTAGATAATCGTCGCATTATTGGCGCCTTCCACTTTTTGGACTGTGAGCTACGCATCACCAATCATAGCACTTTGATGCCGCGGCAACTAGCCTCAAAAAATGCTACGCTTGAAATCTGTTAACTCTTAAAAATCAACAATGTGCTCCCATGCTCGATAACAAGCCCAACAAACCTTTTTCAATGATCCGTGAATTTCACCTCGCGGACTGGTTCACTTTAGGCAACGCCGTGTGTGGCGTAGGGGCGCTCTTTTCGGTAATGTCGTTTATTGAAACTAGCGACGCTTTGCACCTTTACTTCGCCTGCGCCTTAGTACTAGCCGCGCTAGTGTTTGACGTGCTCGATGGGCGCATTGCCCGCTGGCGCCAAAAGTCATCGGCGATGGGGCGTGAGCTGGATTCATTGGCCGACGTCATTTCTTTTGGGGTAGCACCGGCTATTCTTGGCTACGGCTGCGGCATGCAAGGCTTTTATGACCGCATTGTATTGGCTTACTTTGTGGCCTGCGGGGTGTCGCGACTTGCTCGCTATAACGTAACGGCTGAGGCGCTTTCAGACGGCGGCGATAAAGTTAAGTATTTTGAGGGTACGCCAATCCCTACATCGGTACTCATCGTGCTGCTTTTAACCTTTGCTGCAACGCAGGATGCGGTGGGTGAAAATCTATGGGGCGGCGTGCTGGTTATCGGCGGGCTACAATTTCATCCGCTAGTATTGGTGTTTGCTGTGTCTGGATCTTTAATGATTAGCCGCATTCGAATCCCGAAGTTCTAGTGCGTTCTAGTACTTAGGGGCAACCGTTAGGATTCAACCGGTAATTTATAGCGTAATTCGAGCAAGCTCAACAGCCCTACTTCTGCCAAAAGATCGCGCAGCCGTTGCGCTGCTGCTTTATTGCCAGGCCTTTTGTCCTTTCGTCGTTTAGCGATGATCAGTTCATTTTTCATGCTGTGTTCCCAACCTACCAGTTCCGTAACCGTTACGTCATAGCCATGGGCTTCCAGATACAAGCAGCGTAATACATTGGTAATTTGACTACCAATTTCGCGCGTATGCAGCGGGTGACGCCATAACTCAGCCAAGGGCGTGCGTACCAGCGACTGCGCCTTGTTTGCATTGAGTACGCGGGAAATTTCAGCTTGACAACACGGAACGAGCACCATGCATTGCGCATTTTTTTGCAGACCAAATGCAATGGCATCATCCGTCGCGGTGTCGCATGCGTGCAGTGCGGTGACAGCGTCAATCTGCGCTGGTAGCGCTGTGGATTGCATTGACTGCGCCACGCTTAACGCCAAAAACGACATGTCTTTAAAACCTAACTTTATCGCCAATTCAGTCGATTTTTGCACTAACTCGGCACGGGTTTCAATGCCGTAGATATGGCCGTGGCGCGATGTATTTTCAGCGTTAAAAAATAGATCGTAAACGATGAAACCCAAGTAAGATTTGCCGGCGCCGTGATCGGCCAAGGTAACACCTGCTCCGCCACTAGGTAATTCGAGCAGTAGCTTTTC
>JANNXI010000192.1:0-11631 GCA_031409495.1 Betaproteobacteria bacterium | reverse complement strand
TGCACAAATACTATTTTTTAGCGGCAGGTTTGGCGTCAGCCTTTGGCGCAAGTGCTAGAACCCACTTGGCGAGCGCTTTGGATTCGTCTTCTGATACCGCTTGCGCGGGCATAGGAATTGGGCCCCATTTATTGGCGCCGCCGTTTTTAATATTGCGGGCCACGTAATCTTGAATGGTAAGTTTTTTATCATTCAGCGCAACAAATTTTTTATATTGCTCGCTATTTTTATCGGCATAAGTAGTAGCAACAACTTCATAGGAGGGGCCTACGAGCTTTTTATTGACCTGATGGCAGGCTAAACAACCCTTATCAGCCGCTAATTTTTCGCTTGCGTGTACTGATCCGACGGCACCGCACGCGAGCGCTACACTGATGCAAGCTACAGAAAGATGGTTCATACTATTGACACTCCTAATTGATATATAAAAAACCTCGCAAGATAGCGATGAGTTGATGTTGCCAAACTCAATTTTAGCCTAACGCGGCGCTATCGCGCACGGTTGACGCCACTTTAAACTCTGCACCATTGCGCTAAAAATCGCGCATAATCTATCTTTAGTTATTTCCACCCCACCTTTAGGAGCGCACCATGCCACTCGCTATTGTTGCCGCCATTATTATTTTGTGTAAGCTGTTAGAAATTGGCCCACCCGCAGAATGGAAGTGGTGGGTAGTGTTGATGCCCTTGGTTGCGCTGTTTATTTGGTGGGAAGTTCTTTGTCCACTGTTGGGCATAGACAAGAAAAGCGCCGAGCGCAAAATGGCAGCAGAAGCACGCGCAGCCGAAGCTGACAAGAAGAAAAGTCGCGGGTTTTAGTCTTATTTAAACGCTTGAAGATGCTTGAAAATATCTGAAGATGCCCTCGACCCAGATGTAGTCCCGCAGGAGGACTACATGTGGGTCGAGGGCGTTTTCAGGCGTCTATTATTACAGCTTGATTGCCGCCTCTACGCTTTGAGCCAACGCAAAAAGCTGCGCATCACCATCCGTTTCGCCCACCAACATCAAGCCAACGGGAGCCGTGGTTGACACACCTGCACCGGCGTGGCACGGTATGGAAATGGCGGGACGATTGAACACATTAAACGGTGCACAATTGCGCAATAGCAACGCGTTTACCCGAAAAAATTCCGCTTGGCTTGTACGCATTTGCGTAAATGTGGGCGCAACAATCGGCACTGTGGGCAATGCCAGCGCCGCAAAGGCTTTGGTTTCGATATTTGCTTGGGCAATTAGCGATTGGCGCAGTTTGAGCAAGTCGACATAATCTGCGGCCAACATCGTCGCGCCCACCATTAAGCGTATGCGCACCATCTCATCAAACAATTCTGGCGTGTTTTGTAGCTGCTCGCGGTGTAGGGCATAAGCTTCAACGGCTGAAAAATTGGCTTTTGCACTCCCCGCACGCTCGCGCTCGAGCGCATGAAAATGAAAGTGCACGATATTGGCGCCCGCACGGCTTAGCGCGATTAAGCTCGCGTCAAACGCTGTTGCCACTTCAATATCTAATTCATCTAGGGCGATATTGCTGGGAACGCCGATATTTAGGCCCTTCAGTACACTTGGTAGCGGCGGCAGCCGCGTTTCAACAGCTAGGCCAGCCATAATTTGATGGAGCAGCGCGCAACATGCAACTGACCGACCCAATGGCCCCACCGAATCCCGCGAAAATGACAGCGGAAACGCACCCTCAAGCGGCACAGCGCGCTGCGTAGGTTTGTAGCCAACAGTGCCGCAGAGTGCGGCGGGAATACGAGTAGATCCGCCCGTGTCCGAGCCGATCGCGCCATGCGCCATGCCATCGGTAAGGCTCACGGCGCCGCCAGATGTAGAACCGCCCGGAATGCGCTGCGACGCTCTATCCCAGGGGCAGCGCGGCGTATCGTAATGGGCATTAATACCGTGGCCGCCGTAGGCAAATTCCGTCATATTGGTGCGGCCAATGATGATGGCGCCCGCTGCACGCAGACGGGCGATGGCGGGTGCGTCTGCCGTGGCCTTTGGCGCGTCTTTTAAAATAATAGACCCCGCTTTGGTCACTTCACCTTGTACATCAAACAGATCTTTGACTGAAATCGGCACACCAGCCAAGGGCGAGGCCACCAAACCCACGCGCCGTTGCGCATCACTCGCCCGAGCGCAAGCAAGCGCTTGCTGCGGATTGCTATACAGAAACGTGCGCGCGCCCTCACCGTTTGGATCGGCAATGCGGTCTAAACAGTCTTGAGTTAATTTTTCAGAAGTGGTTAAACCCGCTTGAAGTTTGCTGGCAAGTGTGGCGATGCTGGGAAGTTTTAGCGCAGTCATTGCTCGATTCCAATAGCTTGGCAATGTACTGGAAAGTTGACTGAATTCGCCATGAAGCAATTAGCGTGCGCCTTCTCATGCAATGGCTGAAGAAGCCCTAAATCCGTGCCTTTCAGCACTGTTACCCGCGGCTGCAGCAGAACTTTTTCAAGCTGTGCTTTACCATTGGGTGCTTTGTAGAGATTACCAGTAGCGCTGTCTTCATACGCCAAAACAGTAATTTTAGCGCGTGCAGCAACGGCTAAAAATGTGAGCATATGGCATTGCGATAGCGACATCAGCATCAATTCTTCTGGGTTATATTTTGCATCATCCCCACCGAAACCCGATGGTGCCGACGCTGGAATACTGAGCTTATTTACGCTACTGACGATGCTGTTCCGCGAATAGTCTAGCGCGGGCGGCTTTACTTGGTTCGCATCGGCAGGCCAGCTTAACTGCGTAGCAAAAATGGTGTCCATCGACATAGCTCTCTCCTCAATTTGGGTGCGTAGTGAATTTGAGCGCCGAGAATGCGACGAAACACAGGCGCTCTTCGTAATTTTGCGTCAAAATAGCGGCCTTAGCGCGAACTCCTTTAAAAAGTATCTAAAGCCTATGAAACATTTTCTACAATTTACCGATTTTTCCCGCGACGAAATTGAACATTTATTTACGCGCACTGCCGTTCTAAAGCAGCGCTTCAAGAGCTATATTCCTTATCACCCACTCACCGATCGCATGTTGGCGATGGTGTTTGAAAAAAGCTCCACACGCACGCGGGTGAGCTTTGAGGCGGGTATTTACCAGCTCGGTGGCTCATCTATTGTGCTAAACACCTCCGATAGCCAGCTAGGGCGCGGCGAGCCGATTGAGGATGTAGCGCGCGTGGTGTCGCGCATGGTGGATATCGTCATGATTCGTACTTTTGAGCAGTCAATTTTAGAGCGCTTCGCCGCGAATTCGCGCGTGCCGGTGATCAACGGTTTAACCAACGAATACCACCCGTGTCAGGTGCTTGCTGATATTTTTACCTTCGTTGAGCACCGTAAATCGATTAACGGTGCCACGATTGCCTGGGTGGGTGACGCCAATAATATGTGTTACACATGGATACAAGCCGCCGCCATGTTGGGTGCTACGCTGCATGTAGCGACACCCGAAGGCTACGGACTTGATAAAAACCGCTTAGAAAAATTAAATACTGGGAACCTTAAGATATTTAAAACACCTAACGAAGCGGTACGTGGGGCGCACTTGGTCACCACAGACGTTTGGACGAGCATGGGATTTGAAGCGGAGACAGAAGCACGCAAAAAAGTATTCGCCAATTACTGCGTGGATACCGAAATGATGGCGCATGCCGCGCCAGATGCACTTTTTATGCATTGTTTACCGGCACATCGCGGAGAGGAAGTTAGTGCAGCCGTGCTGGAAGGCCCACAAAGCGTGGTGTGGGACGAAGCCGAGAACAGGCTACATGTACAAAAAGCATTAATGGAATATTTACTTTTAGGAAAAATTGAATCATGAAAAAAGTGGCTGGAAATACGTTACAACCCAAACTAATCGCGAGTGTCGTTTTGTCCTTTGCCATGTCTGCGCACGCACAAAATGTGGCTGTTCCTGCAGCTGCCTTAGCGCCAGCTACTGCAATAACTGACACCGCTGAACCTGTTGCCAAGGTAATGACCTACGCGCTAGTCTCTGCCGTGGGTGATCAATTAAATGTGGTGCGCCAGAAGCAAAGTGTTGGCTCCAACATGATCGACAACACCACACGAAAAACCTTGAAAATCGATGGAAACGTCCTAAATGCGGCCGTCTTGCGCGGATTAGATAAAGAAATTGAAGCGCGCGATCCTAAATCAAACCGAATTTTCTTGCGATTAAATCCGGACGAAGTTAAAAACGTGATTGCGTCCGATCGTGAAGATTTAATTATCAGCAAGCTCGTGTCAGCGCTTGAGAAAAACCCAGACCGTAAAAACTGGGACCGGATTATTGCCGTTACCCCTGCTTGGGTATTGTCCGAACGCAAAGGCATGGGCTCAAAACTGCAGGGTATCGGTATTTATATTCAGCCATTAGGGCAAGGCTCGCTTGACGAGACCGGCGCCGACGGCGCTTCCACGAACGTAAGCCCCGATAGCGGTGAAGATACCATCACACCCGACGGCAAGCCTGGCAAAACATCGTATCAATACGTAGCGCCTTACTTTTACACCCAAACATGGGTGTTTGACGCAAAAACGATGGAAGTGATTGCTAAAGAATCACGCTTTGATTTCCAAAAAATTTACGATCCAAAATCACCGGCTTTAGATGTTGGTGACCAAATGCCGCTTGCGCAATTGTTCGGCAATCTGACCGCCTTCGTGGAAAGCGCTAGCGCGCGGGCGTATCGCCGAGCGGTACCGAATATATCGATTGGTGAAATTACGCCGGTGGCTGCAGCTACGGCACCCAAAACTCCCATCGCACCAACAGCACCAGCAGCACCAGCAGCGCCAATATCAAAGTAAGGTCAATCTATAGGCTGAAGACGCCCTATTTTAGGGTGTTTCCAGCCTATCTATAACGATAAAAATTAATTAGGGAGCACCACCATGCCATCATTTGATATCGTTTGCGAAGTAAATAAAGTAGAGCTTAAAAACGCGCTCGAACAAGTTAACAAGGAAGTAGCTAACCGATTCGACTTTAAGGGTTCGGACGCCCGTGTAGAGCAAAAAGAATTTGAGTTGAGTGTGTTTGCTGATGACGATTTCAAACTAAAGCAAGTCACCGAAGTACTGCATAACAAATTAGCCAAGCGCGGCGTAGACGTGCGTTTACTCACCGAAAAAAGCAAAGAAAAAATTGGTGGCGATAAAATTAAGCAAATTGTTACGGTTAAAAACGGCATTGAAACCGAACTCGCTAAAAAAATCGTCAAGCTAATCAAAGACGCAAAAATTAAAGCACAAGCCAGCATACAAGGCGAAACCGTGCGGGTCACGGGCACCAAGCGCGATGATTTACAAGAAGTGATCGCACTGTGTAGAAAATCAATAACCGAAGTACCGCTAGAATTTAATAACTTTAGGGATTAGCCATGCTTTACGCCCTTGGTGACAAAACGCCCACTTTGCGCGGCAATAATTTTATTGCCCCCAATGCAGCCGTGATTGGTGATGTGTTGATCGAAGCTAATGCTAACGTATGGTTTGGGGTGACGATTCGCGGCGACAATCATCGCATTACGCTGGGCGAAAACGTAAACGTGCAAGATAACGCCGTACTGCACACAGACGCGGGCTTAGCCTTAACGCTTGAGCGTGACGTAAGTATTGGCCACATGGCCATGGTGCACGGTTGTCATGTGGGCGAAGGCTCGCTCATCGGCATCAAAGCCGTGGTGCTTAACCGCGCTGTGATCGGCCGTGAGTGTTTGATTGGTGCGAATAGTTTAATTGCGGAAGGCAAGGTGATTCCTGATCGCTCGTTAGTGTTGGGCTCACCTGGGCGCGTGGTTCGCCAGCTGAGCGATGAAGAAGTTGCTAAAATTCGCTGGATTTCGCAGCACTATGTTGAGAATGCGCAGCGCTATTTGGTGGGTTTAACGGCGTTAGCATAGTCTAAACACCTTCACAGCGCTTACACCAATCCAACGCCGCCATGCAATCGTCGACGCCCCTCACGCCATTCCCTTCGCCCCATAAGCCCTGGAATGGGGCGCTCTGGGCTTACGGGTTACTTCTAGCGTACGCCAGTTTGTATCCTTTCCATGGCTGGCAAGGTTTTGATGTGGCTAGGCTAAACATTGCGCTATGGCCACGTTTTTATAGCAATGCCGATATCGCCTTCAATGTTGTCGCCTATGTGCCATTCGGCGCAATTTTATGCGCGTTATGGAATCACCGAGACGCGGCTTGGTTGCGGGTATTGATGGCGACGGCGAGCGCTTTTTTGCTGAGCACGGGATTAGAAACGCTGCAGTTTTTTTTAGTTTCGCGTGTGCCTTCCACTATCGATCTAAGCGCAAACGCAAGCGGTGGCTTAATTGGTGCTTTGCTTATCGTTTCACCACTAGGCCAGCATTGGTTGCGCCGCGCCGTGCAATGGCGTCGCCGCAGCGTTTTAGGCACTAACAGCGCCGATATTGGCCTCATGTTGGTCTTAGGGTGGCTGCTAGCCCAAACAAACCCAGCCATTCCGTTTTTTGAAGCGGGTAATGTAATTAATCAATTTACCCACAGCTGGCAATCCAATCCATATGATCCGTTGTATTTGGTTCCGCAGGGCATCGGCGTAGCGCTCAATGTTTGTGGCTTTGCGTTGTTTGTGTCCATATTACTCAAACCCGACCGGGCAGTAATTGTGTACGTATTGGCGCTAATGCTCACTGGCTTGTTGTTAAAACTAAGTGCCGCAGCTTTTATGTTGCGCGCTAGCGCTTCGACAGAATGGCTTAGCCCTGCCTCAGTTTCAGGGTTATTGGCAGGCTTAGTTATAGCCGTGTATTTATTGCGGTTACAATTTGGCACACGCTTGTTTGTGGCGACGCTATTGGTTTTTGCAGGCGGCTTAATGTCAAAACTGAGCAGTATTTACGATCCGGTCGAAGCCACGTTACAGCTCTTTAATTGGCAGTATGGGCAACTGAGTAACTTCAATAGCCTAACGCGTTACTTGCATGAAACTTGGCCTTTGTTGGCGCTAGTATTCTTAGCCTACTGCTTTATTAGTGATCGCTTGAACAATGCAATAAGCACCGCCGAACGTTGATTTAATCCCTAAAACACCTTGAAGAACCCCTATTTATGGCCATCTCTAGCACACCTTATTTTGAGAAGCACGTATTTTTTTGCACCAACCAGCGCAAAGAAGGCGAGGGCTGCTGCCAAGATTTTAAGGCTGAAGCCATGCGCGGCTATGCCAAAGACCGTATAAAAGCACTCAACATTAGCGGTGAGGGCCGCGTACGGATAAACACCGCAGGCTGCCTTGACCGCTGCGAATTAGGCCCAGTGTTAGTAGTGTATCCAGAGGGTGTTTGGTACACCTATGTGGACAAATCCGATATTGATGAAATCATTTCGGAACACATTCAACACGGTCGCATCGTTGACCGTTTGAGGGTATAACTCGCATGAGCGAAACCATGCGTTTAGGCTTGGCTGGCGAAGCGGGCAATATTGAAGTAGCAGTAAGTGCAGTAGCAGAGCCCAACGGTATCGCCGTCATCGCCCACCCCCACCCACTCTTTAGCGGCTCGATGGACAACAAAGTCGTCACGACGTTAATGCGCGCGTTCAATGAGTGCGGCGTAACAGTATGGCGGTTTAATTTTCGCGGTGTTGGCAAAAGCGAAGGTGTGCACGATGACGGGCCGGGGGAAGTGCGCGATGCGATCCAAGTAATTAGCGCGGCCACAACAGATTGGCCAGCTTTGCCGCTGTTTATTGCGGGCTTTTCGTTCGGTGGCGCGGTGATGTTGCGCGCGCAGATGGATGTGGCTTCGCAAGAACAGTTGCCGAATACTGCCACGCGTCCCATGCATTGCGCGCTGGTTGCCCCAGCGATGTGGCAGCGCTTTGGCGGTGAAACACCCCCAAACGTCGCGCTGAGCAGCTTAATAGTGCATGGTGATAAAGACGATACTGTGGCACTTGAAGAAGTAATGAACTGGGCGCGGCCACAAGGCTTGCCGGTAACGGTAATTCCTGATGGTGAACATTTTTTTCACGGGCGCTTGAACGTGCTAAAAGACATCACGAGCAATTGGTGCCGAGGCCGACTGGCCCAAGAGTCGTTGCGCAATCAGGTGCTTGCGTGATGCCAACACACAAGGATTAACGCCGCAATGCACGCAATGGCGTAGAATTAAAACATTGATTATGTCGCTAAAAAGCAAGCATCTCGCGCCCTAGGAATATATTGTGCTCAATGTCATCCCATTATTTTCAAAAATGGAAGCAAACCACCTTGCCAGTATTAGTGCGCATGCGGCGCTATTTGTGGTTAATAAAGGCGACATCATCGTAAAACAAGGCGGCAAAGCCGATTCACTATTTGTGATCGCAGCTGGGCGCGTTAAGGTGTATATGACCGACGACCAAGGCCGCGAAGTGACTTTAAAAACACTGGGCGCCGGAGAATTTTTTGGTGAGATTCCATTATTTGATCAAGAAACACGATCAGCTACCGTTGTCGCCTTAGAAATGTGCCATCTGCAAGTGCTGTCCTACAGCGCCTTTCAACGCTGCCTAGACCGCTCGCCCGACATTGCCCGCCGCGTGATGGCAACCTTAGCGCAGCGTCTACGCGATGCTGACCGCAAAATTAGCACGCTGGCGTTAATGGATATTTCGGCACGCGTTTCGCGGGTGCTGATGGAGTTGGCGATTGTATCGAATGGGCGCAAAATTGTCGGCGAGCAGCTTACGCAAAAGGATTTAGGTTCAATGATCGGTGCATCGCGCGAAATGGTAAACCGCACGCTGAAGGATTTAACCGAGCAGGGCTTCATCGAAGTACAGCGACGATCCATCACGATATTGGATGACAATTTAGCGTCGCTTTATCAGACGCGATCGATTTGATTCGCGTTCGTTTACCTGAGACGCGATCGATTTAATTCGCGTTTGTTTGCCTGAGACGAGATCAATTTAAATTGTGAAGCACCATAAAAAACGGCTAAACGCTATTTGCGCTTAGCCGTTTTTTTACCTCAAATGACTTACTAATATTTAACGCTGCAACCATAAGGCTTGGTGTTGGCTATTGCCACAGGCTTACCCGCCTTTAAGTCATCCAAAGCAGCCACAACATAGTTTTTAGCACCGGTTACGTCTTCTTTTTTAGCGGTTGGCTTGTCATCAATCGCACCGGCATAAACCACTAAACCCATTGGGTTAATCACAAACATATGCGGCGTAGTTTTAGCGCCGTAAGCCTTACCGGCCGCACCATCGGCATCAACTATTGCTTCGGCCCGTTGAAGTCGTTAGTTTTTGCTACTGACTTCGACTCAACAAACAGTGCAGGTTTTATACTTCATCGGGCCGGATCAATAAGTAGGCATCCGGTGTGGCTTTTTTCGCATCGATGTGAGTCTTGAGTTTATCGTTGCTCATGTAATCTTGGTGCGTTTTTGTCGTGGAATTTACGCTTAGCCAAACGGTATCTTTAGCATCGTATTTATTCTGCAAACCCTGCATGTTATTGGTGTCGTAGTGCTTAACAACAAATGGGCACCCGGGATTTGTCCATTCCAACACCACTTTTTTGCCTTTAAAGTCAGACAACTTCACGGCTTTACCGTTTACATCGGTAAGCGACAATTCGGGCGCAGGCTGTCCAACTGTTGCTAATGCCATTGCGCTGGTTGCAGCAAGCGAAGCAGCTATTGCGGTGAGGCTTAAAAATAATTTCATGACAAACATTCCCCTTTAAATTAAATGAAATACGGCAACTTCTGAAATCTTAGATTATCTACCTAAGCCAAAAGTTGCCGCAAAAAAATTGCTTAATCAGGTTTTAATACTACTACGCCATGCGCAGTTTCATTTCTGCATTTACGGCTTCCAAAAATTCTTCAGTCGTTAAATACGGATGATCAGGGCGAATTAAAATCGCTAAGTCTTTCGTCATGCGGCCTGATTCAACCACATCAACACACACTTTTTCTAGCGTATGGGCAAAGGATTCAACCTCTGGCGTACCGTCCATTTTGCCGCGATAAGCTAGACCACGTGTCCATGCGTAGATAGAGGCAATAGGGTTGGTGGATGTTGGCTTCCCCTGCTGGTGCATACGGTAATGACGCGTCACGGTACCGTGAGCGGCTTCTGATTCAACTGTTTTGCCGTCAGGTGACATCAAAACTGACGTCATCAACCCGAGCGAACCATAGCCCTGTGCCACAGTGTCAGACTGCACATCACCATCGTAATTTTTACAGGCCCACAAATAACCACCAGACCATTTCATGTTTGCAGCAACCATATCATCGATTAAACGATGCTCATAAGTTAACCCGGCAGCGGCAAATTTGTCAGCAAATTCCGTGTCAAAAATCTCTTGGAAGATATTCTTAAAGCGGCCATCATACACTTTCAAAATCGTATTTTTAGTCGACAAATACACAGGGAAATTGCGGTTCAACCCATAATTTAAACAGGCGCGTGCAAACCCTTTGATTGATTCATCAAGGTTATACATTGACATCGCGACACCCGCAGCCGGCGCCTTAAATACTTCTTTTTCTACAGGTGCTGAACCATCCGCTGGCGTAAAAATAAGTTTTAACGTACCTGGCGAATCAAATTTAATTTCAGTTGCGCGATACTGATCGCCAAATCCGTGACGGCCAATCACCACGGGCTTATCCCAATGGCCTACTAAACGTGGCACATTCTGACAAATAATTGGCTCGCGGAAGATAGTGCCATCTAAAATATTGCGGATAGTGCCATTTGGGCTCTTCCACATTTGCTTCAAATTAAACTCTTTTACGCGCGCTTCGTCTGGTGTAATGGTCGCGCATTTAACGGCGACGCCGTATTGCAAAGTGGCATTGGCGGAATCAATCGTGATTTGGTCATTGGTTGCATCACGGCTTTCCATACCAAGATCATAATATTTCAGATCAACATCCAAATACGGCAAAATCAGTTTTTCACGAATCATCTGCCAAATAATGCGCGTCATTTCATCGCCATCCATCTCGACAATCGGATTTTTTACTTTAATTTTTGCCATGCGAATGCTCCTTAAGCGTTTGTTTGGCACCCGTGGGTGACCCGTTGAAAAAGTTGGAATGATCGTTTATGCAATTTGCTCTAAAACCGTAACCTAAAACTGACAGCCATCAATTATAACAAAGCGAGTGCACTCGCTGGCTATTGTGCTATTCGCGGTTCAGCTTGCCCTAAGAAAAATTACTGCCCAATTTTCGGCATGACACCCATTTCTAAATAGCTTGCCTGGGAACCTTGGCGGTATACACGCTGTGTTGCCGACTGAAAATCAGTTGCCTTTGCATCTGGAATGCGCACAAATTTTTGTGGATTTAAATCCACCAGCGGAAACCATGAGCTTTGTATTTGCACCATTATTTTGTGGCCGCGACGGAAGGTGTGATAGACGTCGGGCATGTCAAATTTAAGCTTCACGACTTCATTTGGTGGTAGTGGCTCGGGCGTGATGAAGCTATTTCTAAATTTGGCGCGAAACGGTTCGCCACGCACCAGTTGTTGGTAGCCCGCCATGACGAAACGCGCTGGCTGTACATCTTTTGCAGGCGCTGCTGGCGGCGCTGTCTCATCCCGGAGCTCGTCGGGGTACACATCAATT
>JANNXI010000191.1:0-5845 GCA_031409495.1 Betaproteobacteria bacterium | reverse complement strand
CCCCGCCATCAAGCGCACGCAACACATACACCGTGGCACGTGAGAGCAAGGCATTGTTCAGCGCAAAAGACGGATTTTCAGTTGTAGCACCAATAAAAATGAGCAAACCTGATTCAACGTGCGGCAAAAAAGCATCCTGCTGCGATTTATTAAAGCGATGCACTTCATCGACAAATAAAATAGTTTGCCGATGTTTGGCACGGCGCATTTGTTGGGCTAACTCAATGGCTTCACGTATTTCTTTAACGCCTGAAAGTACGGCAGAAATTGCAATAAATTCAACCCCAAAACCATCAGCCATCAGCCGCGCCATCGTGGTTTTACCGACACCAGGCGGCCCCCATAAGATCATCGAGTGCGCACGCTTTGCGTCGAAAGCCAAGCGTAATGGCATGCCGGGTGCGGTGAGGTGCTCCTGCCCAACAACATCGGCTAAAGTAGCAGGCCGTAATTGCTCGGCAAGCGGCGTATTTAGGCCATTTGCAGGCAATGGCTTAGCGCCTGCTGCAGGTGGTTCGTCTGCGAACAAATCATCCAATAACGAACCATTATTCATGGCTTAATCACGATGATCATCATGAGCACCCTAAGCAAGATAGGCACGTTATGCACGTTAAGCACACTAAGCACACTGGATAGTTAATCACTAACATCACCCTTTTGCATCGCTACTTTGGAAAGCACGAGGGCGGCATAACTGCGCACGGCCGCCATCCCAGCGTCTAATATTTCTGGCAAATTTCGCAATGCAGCCTGTGCCTCAGCATCGGTTTGCAGTAGCGCCAAGCCGCCGCGTCTGCCGACGTCTTCGATCAAATCTGCCGCTTTAAATAACTGCGTGACACCAATGTTACTCGCGGCGCCTTTGAGTTGATGGGCCGCGCCAATAATGGCCCCTGCATCACCGGCTAGCCGCGCGCGGGCAATTTCAGCTGCCATTTCCGGCGCTTGACGACAAAAAACGATTGCTAAGTCATTTACCAGCGAGCCGTCCTCATCGTATTCGGCAAGCTCATCTAATCGAGATGCATCAAAAACACCAGTCGTGTTGGCGGCAGCGGCTTGAGTGAACAAAGCTACTGACGCTGGCGCCGCTGCGGTCACGCCAGCAGCCAATTCGTTAACCCCGCCACCCCGACCGAATGCATCCGCTGCAATGGCCCGCTCTAGCGCTTGCGCCAAATCACGATGCTGTAGCGGTTTGCTCACATAATCATCCATTCCCGCTTCGAGGCAAGCTTCACGGTCACCTTCCATTGCGGCAGCGGTCATGGCCACAATGCGCAGTTGCGAACATTTACTTTTTTCAGCACGTAACACTTTGGTGGCTTCATAACCGTCCAAATTCGGCATGTGCACGTCCATCCACACCAATTGATAAGGTTCACCAGCGGTTTGCGCAGCAAAAATTTCGTCAATCGCGGCACGACCATCTTCAGCCGTTTTCACAAAATAGCCAAGTTTAGACAACATAATTGTCGCTACTTTGCGGTTAACCGCATTGTCATCCACCACCAACATTTTGATCGGATATTGTGCGGCAAACTGCTGCCCCAGCCCGGCTAGAGCCGCCGATGAAGGTGCAATTGTCGCCAGTGTATGGTCTGAAGACGCCCCAAATACCGCCGTCATCAGGGCATCGAGCAATTGCGATTCGCGCGGAGGCTTGACTAAGTGTGCGCCAAAAATCTGTGTGGTATCTTCGGCGCGGCTTGAAGTAAGGCTCGTCAACATGATGAGCGGCAATGCCGCTGTAGAAGGATTAGCTCGCACTTTTCGGCCTAAGCCTATGCCATCTTCTAACGGCATCTGATAATCAAAAATGCCGACATCAAACTTTTGGGTCCTGGCTAATACATTTAACGCTTCTTTTGCATCGTTGGCGCGCGTAACTTTTAGCCCCCACATTTCTAAGCGCTTGGTAAGAATTCGCAAATGGGTTTGATTATCGTCAACAACGAGCGCGGTCTTACCGTTGAGCAGCGCTGGATCGGTGTGACGGATACTCGGCGCATCAATAATAGGCGCTGACGATTCCGGCGCAATAACACTCACTGTAAAGGTGGAGCCCTGCCCTAAAACGCTTGAAATAGTAATGTCGCCACCCATTAGCTCCGCCAAGCGCTTGCTGATGGCAAGCCCCAGCCCCGTGCCGCCATGCTTGCGGGTGGTGGTTACATCAACCTGCGTGAAGGCCGCAAATAGTGCATTTACACGATCTGCGGGAATACCGATACCGGTATCGGTGATGTCGCAAAACAAGGTATCGCCCACACCTTTGCGCACATGCACAACCACTTCACCTCGGTCGGTAAATTTGACCGCGTTGTTAACCAGATTGATAAATATTTGCCGTAGCCGGGTAACGTCACCCAAAACATGGCGCGGAACGTCGGCATCAAGTTCCACCAACAATTCCAAGCCTTTTTGATTTGCGTACGGCCCCACGAGCGAAAAACTTTCTTCGATAACGTGAATCAAGGTAAGCGGCTCGCGCTCCAAAGTCATTTTGCCAGATTCAATTTTAGAGAAATCTAAAATATCGTTGATGATGGTAAGTAATGCATCGCCAGAGATGCGAATGGTATCGACATAATCGCGTTGATCCACGTTTAGCGGGGTGCCCGCCAGCAGGCCAGTCATACCAATGACGCCGTTCATTGGCGTACGAATTTCATGGCTCATCGTGGCTAAAAATGATGCTTTAGCGCGCACAGCTTGCAGGGCTTCTTCGGTCTGATGTTGCAAATCTTTAGTGCGTTCGGTTACTTTTTCCTCGAGGTGTAAGTTTTGGGCGACAAGCGCATCGCGTGACTGGCGCAAGGCGTCGGCAGTTTCGCCTAGTTCGTGGTTGATTTGTTGGAACTCAACAAAACGACTTTGCAAAACTGGGCGTGATAAATTTCCCTGGCCCAGGCGCGCGGTAGAATCCACAACCCGTGAAATGGTCGATGCCATGCGTCGTGCTAGCCACACGCCAGCAATAACCGCAACAAAAAATAGCGCCATTGCCATGGTTAGCGCGCGCAGCAGTTTAGCGTTGAAAGCGCTCGTAAAATCAGACTCGGGCGCGACAATCACCAAACGCCATTTTGGTATGTTAGCGGTCTTGAAGTACCGACTTTCGGCAGGGTTCAACGCCGCAATGTGCGCAATGGCTTTAGTGCCATTCAGTTCAAAACTGTGAAACTGCAACCCCTTTCCCGGGTCGCTGACCCTCAAGAAATCTTGCTCTGCAGTTGTTTTGAGCGAGATGTTGCTTACAGTACTCGCTAATCTACGCGGAGAATCTTTGGTGCCCATTACTGCATCTTCGGTGGACGTTGCTATCAATAAACCAGTTTCATCGATTATAAAAGCAATACCATTTGGGCTGATTTCTAGCGATTTCAGAACTTCCCCAAGGTGCTTAAGTGACAAATCTACCGCGATTACACCGACCAAAACCTCATTGGGGTCATGCACGGCCACTGATTGCGTGACCATCAATTCGTTCGTGGAATGGGAAGGATACACTGCCGTCCACGCTCTATTGCTCCCCGTAATATTGGTTGCGCTGACCGTGAGCGCTTTCGACGACGCAGGAGAAAGGTTGAGCTCTGACTTAGCATTCGCATTAATATTGGCCGCGTCAACTGCAGCTTTGTACCACGGCCGGTCACGAGGGTCGTAACTGAATGTATCTACATGATACGGCTCGCTCCGATCACCGGGCAATGCGGCATTAAAAAACCATCGCCGCGCGTCCTTCGAATCGCGCAGCCCAACGCGCACTCGATTTTGGTTTGAAGGTCCTGGATTGGATGCGTCGATCCCAAGAAATTCACCATCGACGTTACCAAAATACGCATTACGAACTAAATCTTGGCTACGCACCGGTCCCCACGCTGCAATTTCAAAATTAGCAATAGGTTGTACCTTATTGATATCGGGTTGTTGTTGATTCACATCGCTAAACTTGGCGAAGCTATCAAGCAATTGCCCAGCTTGTCTTAAATCAGCACGTATTTCGCCGTCGAGCCGAATAGCCGCTTGGTTCATTAACGCCCGCGCCACGACTTCGGCAGCATCACGAGCCGCGCTCCAACTGGCCCACGCCACCAACGCAGCTGGAATCAGCACCAGCAAAGCGACAGCTAGCGGTAAGAAATACTTTAAGCGAATACTTTTCATGGGTGGTGGCTTACGCTAAAGAAAAGAGCGGGACTCACGAAGAAAAAACTTCGCTAAACCCTATTTTACCGCGCTAATGCGGATTACTGCACAAATTGAAGCCAACCTCTGACAATGGCTTGCAAAACCTGCCACGTCACCAAACCACGAAGACGCTAAGGTTTCAGGATTGGAACAATTTGGTCATTTTCAATTCGCAACACCCCGGCTTCGCGTAAATCCGCAAGCAGCCATGCAGCAAGGTTGTCAAACGGCATTTTCAAAAACGCGTTTAAATCCGCATAACAAGGTACCGAAGAAAGATAACCGATTAGCGAAGCCAGCGGCAGGGCCTGACGGTGCAGCAACGCAAACACGAACATCACCTTGATAACATGCCGCGCGTTTTTGGCCGGGTCGCGCGCAAAGGCCTGTAGGCGGGATCGAGCGCGGGCGATGGCTGCGGGTATTTCTGCACCACCAAAGGGCGCGCCATGACCAGGAATGACGATAGCCGTATCGCATTGCTCAATCACATTTAATGCCTGAAGAGCCCCGTCAATTAGGGGGTTTGGGCCATCCTCCAACGGTTGCGGGAACACAAAACCCAAGCCGTTTTGCCACAGCGCATCGCCACTAATCAGTATGCGTTCAGCGGCACACCAAAACATGAGTGCGTCCATGTCATGGCCGGGTGCGACCAACGCTTCCCATGTGTGCCCGCCACCTTGAAACAGCTCACCCGCATGCATGACAGCATCAAATTCGAATGGCTCTGCAAATTGATCCGCATAGCCCATCCAAATAGCTTGGGCGTCCCACGGCCTCAAGTGACGTGCTTCGCCAGCGGGAATCGTAACACTACAACCGTATTTGCGTTGCAATGCGGCGTTACCGCCCATGTGGTCGCTATGACAGTGGGTGTTGATGATGCGGCTTAGCCTAGCGTCGCCTAAATTTTGCGGCGCGCCTAAGAAAATTGGCGTGGTTTCAGCATGCGTGCTGTATCCGGAATCGATCAAAATATTGTCGGCGCCATGCGGATCGAGCAACAAAATTTGGTTGCAATTAAGCCATCCGCGTTCAATTACCCGCACATTTTCTGGCAGTTTCAAGCGGCAGTTTTAGTGAGCATACCTTGCTTGATCACAAAGGCTATTACCTCCCCTAATCCAGTCCCAATTTTGAGATTGGTAAACACAAAGGGGCGTTCGCCGCGCATGCGTTTGGCGTCTCTGTCCATTACTTCGAGGGATGCGCCGACCATGGGCGCTAAATCAATTTTATTGATGACCAATAAGTCTGATTTCACAATGCCAGGCCCACCTTTGCGAGGGATTTTATCGCCTGCGGCGACGTCAATTACGTAGAGGGTTAAATCTGATAATTCGGGGCTGAAGGTGGCGGCTAAATTGTCGCCGCCGGATTCTACAAACACGACGTCTAGGTTTTCAAATCGGCGCATTAGCATGCCTACTGCTTCTAAATTGATGCTGGCATCTTCGCGGATGGCGGTGTGCGGGCAGCCGCCGGTTTCTACGCCGATGATGCGTTCTGGCGCTAGGGCTTGGTGTTCGACTAAGAAGGCTGCGTCTTCGCGGGTGTAAATATCGTTGGTAACCACTGCGATGTTAAAACGGTCGCGCAGTGCGCGGCAGAGTGCCAAGGTAAGTGCAGTTTTGCCGGAGCCAAC
>JANNXI010000190.1:0-16527 GCA_031409495.1 Betaproteobacteria bacterium | reverse complement strand
CGTTTTTTGCGAAAGCTGGGTCTGTGGTAATCAATTTACAGCATCAAATTTTACATACCGACCCAGCTTTCGCAAAAAACGCTCAAACTGGGCTACGGAAACTTCGCCGTGCTGAGAGACGGTAAGCGTTGGAATCATCCGTGCAATGTTCAACTCAACCCACCTGCCAATCGTCAATTCGCAATCCCGCTAAACGCGCAAATTCACTCGTGTTATTTGTAATCAACGTAGCGTCATGCCGCAACGCAATCGCGGCAATCAACATGTCGTTCGCGCCGATAGGTTTGCCTTGCCGCTGCAATGCTGAGCGCAGGAGCCCGTAATGATATGCGCAAGCATCATCAAACAATAAGCTCTGAAGCGGCGCAAAGAAGGCGTCAAGGGTTTGCAAATTTTGCTCAACCCGCTGACTGTGTCGTGCGCCGTAAAGTAGCTCTGCTTTTACTATGCTGCAAATCGCAATATCAGCTGGGCTGCATTGACGCATGCGCCGCTCAATATTGCTGTGGCGCGCGTTAATTACGTGGACGCAAACGTTAGTATCAAGCAAGTAAATCACTTTAATTCGAGCCGCACTTCAAGCGGCGGCTGCTCTTCTCGCACCAAAGGCGCGCCTTCCCAACTGCCGCAAACATCAAAATAATTTTTAGGCCATGTTGCCTTGATGCCTGCATCGCGCTTGGCGAGTTCGGCTAAATATTTTGAAACGGTAAGTCCTGACTGTGCTGCTTTCTTCTGTATTTGGGCTGAAACATCTTCAGGAACGTAAAAATGTAGTTGTGGCATGACGGCCTCTATTGTATATATGTGCTATATGTGGATAGTAGCATACCTGCCCTAAAAAACTACTAGCTCCAGCCAGATCGAGCGATGTTTTGCGGTTTGGCAGGCTTCGCCAAAATTATGGTGGTGAACATGGTTGTTGAATCGGTATCATCTCGACCAATCGCAATTCTGACGCGCTACCCATTTCCTCAAGCAATTCGTTCGACATCTTTAAATTTAGATCGTTAGCAATCTTTTTTGCCGCCAACGCATCTCTGTGGCACATTAGCGCCTGCCGGTCATGCTCTAAAAACGCAATCGTCCCCGCCACGTAATCACTCCACACCATTAACCCCGAGTTCGCATCAGACGGCATAAGTGATTCTTAAATCTACCAAGTTCGTGGAATAATCCACGACACGTCGTTGCACTTCGAGCTTGAATCCAGCGTACTTTGCTGATAATTCCATTTCTCTGCCAATACTGCTTCAATTTAATTTGTTGCATACTTCGTACTCCGGCTCTCGCGTTTTTGCGACAGCCAGGACGGTAGTTAAAAAGTGGCGCTTTCTAGTAGCAAACACCGTCCCGGCTATTGCAAAAACCGCGCGAGCCGGGCTATAAAACCAGCGACACTTCTTCGTGGCAAACAATACCGTTACAGCACGATTGATATAGCAATAGAATAGACATACGAACCAAGCCACTATGCACCTTTTAAAACCACTCGCCTTTTCCTTATTCATGCTCGCAGCCCAAGCGGACGCGACCACCGTCGACCAGTCAAAACGCCAAGCCGCTGTCGATGCCGCTATCCGCCCTGTGATGCAAAAGTACAATGTGCCGGGTATGGCGGTGGCAGTCACCGTTGACGGCAAGCGGTTTTTTTATAACGCCGGCGTAGCGTCAAAAGAAACGAAAATCCCAATCGGCAACCACACGCTTTTTGAAATCGGCTCCATCAGTAAAACCTTCACCGCTACCTTGGCTACCTTTGCGCAGGCACAAGGCAAACTTGCACTCACAGATAGCGTGGCAAAGCATTTGCCAGTCTTGCGCGGCAGCAATTTTGATCAAGTTTCGCTGCTAAATTTAGGCACGTACACCGCAGGTGGCTTGCCACTGCAGGTGCCAAATGGCGTCAGTAATGACGATCATTTGATGGCTTATTTAAAAGCGTGGAAGCCCTCACAACCAGCAGGTACGTCGCGCACTTATTCGAATCCTAGCATCGGTTTGTTAGGCCTTATTGCTGCTAAAAGTTTGCACCAATCGTTTGACGATGCGATTGAAAAGCGCCTATTTATAAGCCTTGGCATGACAAGTAGCGCCATTAACGTGCCCGCACAACGCATGAAAGACTACGCGCAGGGCTACACCCGCGACGACGCGCCGGTGCGCATGAAAGCGGGTGTGCTGGCATCCGAATCGTATGGCGTGAAGTCGACTGCTGTTGATATGTTGCGGTTTATTGAAGCCAATATGCAGGTGGCGAAAGTCGATGCGAAGTGGGCTGCCGCCATTGCCGATACGCAAGACGGTTATTTTAAAGCTGCTGAGATGGTGCAGGGATTAGCTTGGGAGCGCTACCCTTACCCCGTTACATTAAAACAGTTGCTGGCAGGTAACGGGGAAGCGATAATTTTTGATGCCAATGCGGTGACTAAACTCGATCCGCCCTTGCAAGGTTTGCAAGCTGCGCTATTTAATAAAACCGGATCCACGAATGGATTTGCCGCCTACGTACTGTTTGTGCCTGCTAAAAAAATCGTCATTGTTTTGTTAGCAAATAAGAACTATCCGATAGCTGCGAGGGTGACTGCGGCGGTTGAAATTTTGGATGCGATGGATCGATAATGATGTTGGAGCTTATGCCTGTAGATTCCCTATTTTAGGGTATTTTCAGGGTTTTCTAGCTGCGGGAAACATAACCTGCTTCGCGTTGACTCCTAACGCCCAATACAAATACCGTATCAATTTCTTTCGCATAGCGATACAGCACAACATACCCGCGCGTATCACGGCCAACAATTAATTCGGATAATCCACCGCCTGTTGGACGGCCAATAAGCGGGTTACGCTCCAGTACATTGATTGCTAATAAAATATTGGTAATTCGTCCTTCAGTATCGCTGGAGTCATATAAGTTGAGGTGCGTAAGGATGCGATCAAAATCGTCGCTCACTTCTGGTGCAAAAATAATTTTAGTTGTCAGTGCTGATTGCACGCTAAGCCTTGGTTAAAGTGATTGTCGCAGGCTTTGCTGCCAATGTATTTTTGGACTTTGCCAAAACATAGCGCTTCATTTCATCGCTCGACACAGCTTTTCCTGTGGCCTGCATGTTCGCATAGCGCGCGTGCGCTTCAGCTGAAAAGGCGTTGCGCTGCTCGGCTTGTGCGGTTTTTTCGGCTATCGCTTCCAAAATGAAGTTGTGCGCAGTGGTGTCGGCAAGTGCGGCAACGTGAGCGATTCGTGCTTTGAGTGCCTCCGGCAGGCGAATGGTGGTGGTTGACATGATGTTCCTTGGCGTATTTTTGAAGAATTTGATTGTAGCGCAACTGTGCTACATTTTACGGGGAACTGGATGATAGTTAAATTGCGGCTGTTGGCATGAGCCGGTTTGTCCATTTCCGTACAAACTGCTCTAAACTAAACGCCTACTGGCAATCGCATCTTTCCGTACCCAAAAAATAAGAAACTCCCATGCAAAACGCAACTAACATCCCCATCACTCGCGCCATTGTGGCCGCTGTGCATTTAAATTCTGTGAGCGACATTGAGTTTGCATCGTCGCTTAACGAGCTGCGCGAGTTAGCTAAAACGCTAGGTTATCAAGTGGTTGGCACCTTCGTGCAAAAGCGCGCTACTTTTGACACCACCGCTTATTTGGGCGTGGGTAAACGGCGCGAAATACGCCAATTTGTTGAGGGCTTGGGTGATGACGATGGGGATGGCGATATCGAGCAGCTGGTGCGCGACGCTACCAAAAAGCTGCCCGCCATTAGCGGCGCTGCAAAGGTAAAAGCCCGTGAAACTGCGCAGGCTGCGGCGGACGAGGATTCGCGTATGGCCGATATTGTGTTGATTGACCATGAAGTATCGCCTTCACAAGCCCGTAATTTAGAAATTGAAGTGGGTTGCGATGTGATGGATCGCACGATGGTTATTTTAGAAATTTTTCAGCGCCATGCAAGCTCGCGTTCCGCTCGCGCGCAGGTTGAAATTGCGCAGCTTGGCTATATGGCGCCGCGCTTGCGCGAGGCCGCGAAGCGTGCGGGGCCGAAGGGGCGGCAGCGTAGCGGCACGGGGGGGCGTGGCGCGGGTGAAACCCATGCACAGCTTGATCGGCAAAAAATTCGTAATCGTATTGCTGAATTGCAAATTGAAATTGACGCTATGGACGCAGAACGCCAAACCCAACGTGCACGCCGTCAAGCCATGCAAGGCGGCGTTGCAGGGCATGCAGCGACGGGTTTGGCGCGCGTAGCACTAGTGGGCTATACCAACGCCGGTAAATCCACTTTAATGCGTGCCTTGACGGGTTCTGAAGTCCTGGTTGCCAATAAATTGTTCGCCACGCTCGACACGACAGTGCGCGCGCTCCATCCTGAAACCATTCCCCGTGTGTTGATGACAGACACCGTGGGGTTTATCAAAAATTTGCCGCATGATTTGGTGGCATCGTTTAAATCAACATTAGAAGAAGCGGCAGAATCGTCGCTATTGCTACATGTGATTGATGCGAGCGATCCCGGGTTCGAACGGCAGCTAGAAGTAACCGATAGCGTGCTGGCCGAAATCGGGGCGAGTGAAGTGCCGCGTATTCGTATTTTTAATAAAATTGACGGCTTAGGCGATGCTGCGGCTGAGGCCGACTGCACGGCGCGGCTGCAGGAAAAATATCCCAAGTGCATCGTCATGGCTGCCTACCGTGCGGACGATATAGTCAAACTGCATCGGGCGATTGCCACATTTTTTCAGCAGGGATTAGTGGAGGGCGAATTATTTCTGCCGTGGACCATGCAGCAACTACGCGGCAAAATTTTTAGTGAATGCGCAGTGATTGAAGAGTCCGCCGACGATGAAGGTGCGCGATTTAAAGTGCGCGGTAATGCGGAAACAATCATAGCCTTGCGCATTCAGTTAGGTATGGATGCGCCGCCGGTGAAGGCGGACGAGTGGTAGTTCCTCGGTGGTTGACTTTTGCTGTTGCCGTGACGTGTTTTATGCTATATTGCTATCAATGATTGCAACTTAATGTTGGGCAAATATGGCGACTAATTTAATTGTTCGTAATATCGATGAAAGGGTGGCCGTCGCGCTGAAGCAGCGAGCGGCGGCACATGGTCGCAGTGCGGAAGCTGAACACCGTGAAATTTTGCGGACCGTGCTTACACAACCGCAACGAAGAAGTTTTGCCGAAGTGTTGTCAAGCATGCCAAACGTCGGCTTGGATTCGGATTTCGATTTTCGTTCGGATCAAAACACCGGACCTCGATAACGCATGTTTTTGGTTGATACAAACGTTATCAGCGAAATGCGCAAGGCTAGGCTTGCCGATGCTGGGGTGCAAAAATTTTGGCGGGAGACCGATCCACAGTTACTGTATATTTCTGCTCAAACAGTCGGCGAGATTCGCCGGGGTGTGGAAAATATTCGAGGACGCGGAGATGTCAGTCAAGCGCGAGCATTGGATAACTGGCTCGACGAAATATTGAAAGAGTTCGCGGATCGTATTCTGATGTTTGATGTTGATTGCGCTCAAGTTTGGGGCAAACTCATGGCACCTAATCCGCATAACCCTATCGATAAGCAAATTGCTGCAATTGCGCTCATCAATGACATGACCGTAGTAACCAGAAACATCGCCGATTTTGCCCGCACAGGCGCACGGATGAACAATCCGTTTTCCCCGAATACGCTAAATTAATTCAACAATCCCGCATTCATCATTTTTTAGGAACCTCATGAACGCCACAGCCAACATCAACTTAAAAGTCCCCTTCGCCGAAAAAGACCAAGCTAAAAGTTTAGGGGCGCGTTGGAATGGTGAATTGAAGGTTTGGTATGTGCCGCCGGGAGTAGATTCTGCACCGTTTGCACAATGGTTCAGCGATGCTGTGCCAGCGCCCGCAACAAGTGCGGTAAAAAAAGCTTCTCCAAAATCAAGCGCTAACAATAATCTAGCGCAAGATAACGCACCTCCACAGTCATTTGCGGGGATGTCTAATGTATCGTCTGATGCTGAAATGGATGCTATCAATGCCAAGTTACGCGATGCGTTCGACAGCAATGATGCCCCGCATTTTGAGGCGTTCTAGGGTTTTAGTGCAGGCTGAAGATGCCCGTATTTAGGGTTTCTTCAGCCTGCTGCTATAAGATGATTTCAATATAACCTTTGCTCGTTTTTTCTAAAATTAGCTTTTCAATTTCAGTAGCGGCTTTGTCTGCTGACGCAAAAGATTTGGTTTTTTCTTGACCCGTTGTACCAATTTCCCCCCAGCGTGTGGTCATATTTACGTCATCGCTCGATACAGCCCAAAATTTAGCGGCACCTGCTTCAGTGCACTCAAAATGTCTGCTGACACCACTGACACCACTGGCGGTGCCCGTTGCATTTGACGATTTAGCCGTGTGTTCTGATGCGTTTTTGATTGCAAATGGCGCAGCGCTAGGCATAAGCGCACTCCTTTCATGTACGCCCTCAAAACTCGGAAAACGTGGAATACCGCCGTCCGTTAGCTCCTGATAGCGAAACGTGATGACAGCACCAATGGGCGGCGGTGCGGCGCGCTGTTTGTCGGACAGCCCTGTGCCTACGCTAAACAATTTGCCGTTGGTTAACTGCACATTTAGTGCGCCCACTTTGCCCACATGCTTGCCACGGCCAGCTTAATAGCTCACCACCATGGCTTCATCGTCTAAAAAAGACTTTACCTTGTACAAGGTGCTGGAGCGCCCAACAACATAGTGTGAGCCGGGTTCCCGCAACATTAGACCTTCACCGCCCAAAGCTTCGATGCGCTGCAATTCAGCACGCAAATGTTCTACGCTATCGCACAGCGTTTGCGTTAAAGGCTCAGCGTATTTAAGCTGCCACACTGCAAATTGCGCAATCAAATACTGCATCCGCGTTTCAAAATTTAGCTTTTGCGCCGGTGCATCAAATACTAAAAATTTCACCTCCGCCCAAAGTTCAGTTTTATCCTGCCGCCGCACAATACCTAACGTGCGCTGAAACGCTTTGCGTGCAATCCACAGCTCGCCATCTAGCGGTTCGGCGGGTAAGCCCGCTGTGAACCAATCAGGGGCGTGGTATAAATTTCCCTTTCGCGATAAAAATTGTGTGCCGTCCCAATAAGCGCGCACGCCATGGAGCTTTTCGCTCATCCACCAGCCTGATAAATCGCGCGCGTTATCCCATGATTCAGCCAGCAACACCGGTGCGCCGTCAGTTTCTGCTTTGTCTTTTACTGATCGCTGCGGCAACGATCCGCCAATGCGTGTTTCTTCGGCGCCATCTCCGCGCAGCTTGCGCAGATGCTTACAGGAGCGCGATTCAATGGTGTTCGATTGATTGCGCCATGCTGGGCAGGAGCAAGAATAAACCCCGCCTACATTCTTCAGCACATAAGGCTTAGCGCCTGAACCTTGCATTTCAGTTGATTCGCCATCGGCTAAATCGCGGGTGGACATAGGTTACTTTCGATAAGGCCGCACACACGGCGGCATATTTTATTACCACGATTTTTACAGCAAGTAGTGCTTGTAGATGCCCTATTATTCGGCGTCTTCAAGCACCAACCGCGTTAATTTTTAACGGCTTTCGGCTTTTTTAGGACGGCAACGGTTGCTTTTGCGGTGGCTTTTTTAGCGGTAATCGCTTTTGCTTTTGGTGGCATAACGGCCGTGGCCGCAACTGTTTTGATCTTTGTGGATACTACTTTAACCTTGGCGACAATTGGCTTGTCTTTCGTAGTTTTTGCCTTTGCCACTGTCGTTGTTTTTGCTTCTACTTTTGCTTTCGTTGTTGCCAGCGCCGCTTCCGCCAGCACCGGTTTCACTGGCTTTTTAGCCGCAATCGCCTTTGCCTTGGGTGGCAGTTTTGGTGGTGCGGCTAATTCCTTCGCTACGTCTTCCGCCATTTCCAGCCCAAACAAGTCGCCCATCAAATCGTTATCCAGCACTTTGTCTGCGGCAACAGTTTTTGTAACACCGACGCTCGCTTGGCCGACTAAGTCTTTCGCATCCACGCCGCGCAGACCAAAAATGAGTTCGGGCTTTGTGTCTAAGCGCATGCCCACGCCGTAAAGCACTGCCGCCACGTGTTTGCACATGTGGGCGCCGTCGGGACAGCTACAGTCAAAACGTAATTCTCTGGGATCAGGAAATAGCCCAGTTTGCTTGGCGCAAATACGTTGCATTACTGCAGTTGATAATTTGCCTTGCAGCAACTCCACAAGTGAATCAATTGAGCTCGAACAATCGCGGCAGATGGCTTTCCACTGCGGTATATTTACGGGGGTAACCTTAATTGCTACTTTATAGGTGCTGGAGCCGACCACGCGGGCGTTGATGCTGCCACCGTCAATTTGCAAGTCAATCACAGCACCATTGCGCACATAGCTTGCACCCCGTGGCAACCGGTTTGCATAGTCGCTATACGATGCTAAGTTAGTGCACCAAGCCTTACCCCAAAACGTTTTGCCCGGCGCACCTTTAAACGCTTCTATCGGTGAATAGGCCGGACCCTTTTTCTTAGCGGCCGCCGCAGCTTTATCGGCTTTGGCTTTGCGCTGTGCAACCGTCACGTAAGCCGGATAACCACCGTAATTGTAGAAGCTCATGATCGTAATCTCAACTTTCTTCCGAAGTATGAATATCTAGTGTTACTAAATCTAGCAACGCTTTATCAGACATCTCGGTCAGCAGTAATTCTGCACCACCTTCCAGCACATCTTTTACCAGTTGCTGCTTTGATTCAATAAGCGCATCAATCTTATCTTCTACCGTGCCCTTGCACACAAATTTGTGCACCAGCACGTTGCGCTTTTGCCCGATTCTAAACGCGCGGTCAGTCGCTTGGTTTTCCACCGCTGGATTCCACCACCGATCAAAGTGAATTACATGCGATGCTGCGGTTAAATTCAGGCCTGCACCGCCGGCTTTTAGCGACAATACAAAGAACGGAATAAGCTCATCTTCCTGAAACTGCTTAACCATCTCGCGCCGCTTGGCAACGGGCGTACCGCCGTGTAGTACCAAGCCAGCACGACCAAAAATTTGCCCTAAAAACGCCGCTAGTGGTTCCGTAGTTTCGCGAAACTGGGTAAACACCAATACCTTTTCTTGTTTAGCGGCAATCACCTCAGCAAGCTCGCGCAATCGGGTAAATTTGCCGCTATCCGCTGCTGCCCAAGCGTTGTCGCCAAGCCATTGCGAGGGATGATTACATATTTGCTTAAAGCGCATGAGTGATGCTAATACCAACCCTTTTCGCGCTATTCCTGCTTCTTTTGATGCATCGGAGAGTGCCGATTTTAGGGCATCTACAGCCTGTTGATAGAGCGCTGCTTGGGCTTGACTTAAATGGCACCATGCCTTTAATTCAGTTTTGTCGGGCAAATCACTGATAACAGTTTTATCAGTTTTTAAGCGCCGCAAAATATAGGGGCGCACCAAGTTGCGCAGCGGGCCAAAGTGTTCAGCCGCGCTCAAGCGCTTGGTAAATTTGGCAAAAACTTTATCGCTACCCAAAAGGCCTGGATGGGTAAAATCGAAAATAGACCATAAGTCGGAAAGCCTATTTTCAACCGGTGTGCCAGTGAGCGCGATACGCGTTGCTGCCTTAATTTTCTTAACTTGCCGCGTTTGCTTGCTGCCGGCATTTTTTATCGCTTGCGCCTCATCAATGATCGCAATGTGCCAGCTTGTGGACTCAAAAATTGGCAACCGCAAAAGTGAGCCGTAGCTGGTAATCACCAAATCAAAGTGCTGAATTTTTTCTTCGTCCAACGCTTTAAGCTCTGTTATCGGCATCGCTGATGAGTGCGCAATCAACACCTTTAAACTCGGCGCGAAGCGTTGGGCCTCACTCGCCCAATTGCCAAGAAGTGAAGCTGGAACAACCAATAAACACGGGGCTTGCAGCGCAGTAGTTTCGTTCTTCAAGACTAACAGTAGCGCCAATACCTGAATTGTTTTGCCTAGGCCCATGTCGTCGGCTAGGCACGCGCCCAAGCCCAATCGGGTTAGTAGATAAAGCCAACGCACCCCGTTTTCTTGATAGGGACGAAGCGTTGCCTTTAATGCCGTCCCGACCTTAATCTGCGCTAAGCCTTCGGGCTGACGTAAATTCTGCAGCGTTTCGGCGAGCCACGGGCCTGCAACAAGTTCCGACCAATCGGCATCAGCGGCGGTTTGCGTATCGTCAAGCGATGCACCTGCCATCAACCGTAGCGCTTCGCTGAAGGGCAAGCCGCTTTCGGCAGCCCGCGCCTCGATGCCTTGAAAGCGATCAAGCATGCGCTGCAATTTTTGCTTATCTACTTCTACCCAGCGGCCGCGTATTAGTTGCAAGCCATCGCTACCAGATAGCAATGCCTTCAAGTCAGCCGTATTTAGGGCTTCTCCATCGAGAGTTACTTCCATGTGAAAATCAAGTAAGGCATCTTGCCCCAACAGCGAAGGTGCCTTGCCACCCACATTTGCCCGTACGCTTGGCCGCGCTGGCCGTTTGGCTTGCCAGCTTTGAGGCGCGCGCACCACCACGCCTGCGGCTTCAAGCTTCGGCGTGTCAGATAAAAATTTGAAAGCATCTGCCGGTAGCCAGCGCAGTGGATGATAAATTTCATCTTTGTCTACCATGGCTTTTAGCCACTCGCACTGCGCCGCGGCGCTTTGCACGGGCTTCAGCAATGACAGCAATTGCTGGTGACTGTTAGCGTCAGAAAATTCCTTAAGCGCCTGAGATAAGGGTAGGTGCTGTGCGCGACCATGCGCAGATAGCTTTGAGGTGTAGGTGGCTAGGAACGCGAAAGGAAAATCAGGGTCTTTACGATTTTCAGCCAAATTGAAATGCACGCGGCCTACTAAGTTCCAAGCGGCATTGCAACTTTTTAAATACGCTTGCAGCCCGGTTTGCAAGCGCACTAGTTCAGATCGCAGCGCTGTTTCCAGTTGTAGCCAGCAGTTGCGCAGCACATCGGGCGTTAAATATTCTGCGCCGAGCATGGGCGGCGCATCGGAAATGGTGACAAGTAATGCGTCTTCATTTGGTGGTGGCACCGCAATTTCAGCGTCTTCGGCCGATGCGCAAACTAGCGTGATGTAGCGCGCAGCAAAATCACGCCAAAATGTCGGCACCGGTGGCAGTGCGTACGCAATATGGTTAGCACCTAGGTGCAATAAACCGTGCCCTGCACTGATTGTAAATGCGTCTAAAAATGCGGTGTTGGTGGTTGATGCGTCGTCAAGCACCGCGCGCAAATTGCCGCTAGGCGTTAAAACGAGCATACGTGATGGTGCGTTTTGGGTCATCGTAGTTTCAACAATTTTTCCATTTTTGCGTTGTGTAACCGCCTGAAGAAGCCTATTTTAGGGCTTCTTCAGGGCATATTTGGCGACTTAAAGCTTGAATCCAGCAAGCCGCCTAATATGCTCTAAATAAGTGATCTGATTTATCGAGCTCAACTTTAAGCAATCGATAATCAGGGCACATCAATTCTACTTCTGCCCAAAATTCATTAGAGTGATTCATGTGTCGCAGGTGGGCTAATTCGTGGCATACGACATAATCAATTAACGCTGGCCGTGCTTTGATTAAGCGCCATGAAAAACGCACTTCGCGTTTGCTGTTGCAGCTGCCCCAGCGGCCCAATGCTGACGACAACATCACTCTTGGCGGCACGTAGTTATGCAGACGTGAAAAGAAAAATGCGCGTTGGGCAAAGTGCGGTAGCGCCTGCTTGCGCATCCACGCTAACACCATTTTGCTTACGGTACTTTCGCAATCAATGGCTGCGATAACGTCAGCCTTTAAGTAGACCAAAAGTTGCTCGCCATCTTGTTCGACACGCGGTTTAACGGGTGCAGCAATGTAGCGCAGCGTGAGGGTGGAGCCCAAAAAATAAAGTTGCGCAGTGTCAGCAAACGACTGCGCAATGACGCGCCGCGGCGCCCATTCCTCGAGCTTATTGACGACCCAGTTTTCGTGCTTGGTAATCATGTCTTCGATGGTGCTTATCGACGCGCCGAGTGGCGCCATCACGCTCATGCCTTTGCCGTCGATGCGTAGACCAACGCCGCGCCGACCTTTCTTGCGCACCAGCAAATAATTCACGTGCTTGCCATTCAACGCGATCGCGCGGGTCATCGTTGGGGCGGGCAAAACTTGAGGCGCAGGTGTATTCGTTGCAACAGTATCAGTGATGTCACTGATGAGTGATGTGAACCATTTCATTTTCAATCCATTGCTCTACTTCAGCGAGAACTTCACTGGGTTCACGGCCCGTGGTTTGAATCAAGGGGCCGATGCGCACTTGAATCGTTCCGGGAGTCTTAAAAAAAGCGTTCTTTCCCCAATACTCGCCTGCATTGTGGGCGATAGGCAATATGGGGGTGTCAGTTTTAGCGGCCAACCATGCGCCGCCAATGCCGTAGCGCTTGCGTGTACCTGGGGGTACGCGCGTGCCCTCCGGAAAAATAGACACCCACATGCCGCGGCTCAAGCGATCGCGGCCCTGTTCTTCAATTTGGCTCATCGCGCTTCGACCACTTTTTCTGTCGATCGCAATGGAGCGCAAACCCAACAGCGCCCAGCCAATAAATGGCACGAGTACCAGTTCCCGTTTTATAACCCACACCGCTCGAGGAAGCGTATGCAGTAGAAAAACAGTCTCCCAGGCAGATTGATGTTTTGCCATCACTACGCATGGGTGGGTTGGAATATGTTCCATGCCGGTCACGTGATACTTTAAGCCGCAAATTAGGCGCGCCAAATGCAAAATACACGTGCCCCACAGCTTGGCGGTGTCGTAAGCCAAGTTGTAGCCGATCAACAAGGCGAGAGGAACTAAAACACCAATCACGGTGGTGACGATGGAGCCGATAATGAAGAAAAAAACGGAGCGGATAACGTTAAACATAATCGGCAGTCATCCTTTTAGGCAAATTGCTTGCTGGAATGCTTCGCGGTATCGGCAACTAAAAAACTGGTGGCTGCTGCTAGGTCAGCAAAGGTTTTGGTGCCCTTTGGTGTGCCACCCTTGGCTTGGGTGAGCATGCCCTTACCGGTGAGCACTAAGATCGGTGCGCAGCCTACCTTGGCACCGGCCTCCAAATCACGCAAGCTGTCGCCAACGCAGGGCACGCCGGTTAAGTCAACGTGAAAGCGCTCGGCAATATCTTCAAACATACCGGTGTCTGGCTTACGGCAATGGCAGTGTTGCTCGGCCGTACAAGGACAATAAAAAATGGCATCAATCCGGCCGCCAGCGCGGAAGACAGCTTCCATCATTTTGTCGTTGATCGCATTCAACGTTGCCATATCAAACAAGCCGCGGCCAATGCCGGATTGATTAGTGGCAATCACAACGCGATAACCACCTTGATTCAAACGCGCGATGGCTTCGATGGAGCCAGGGATAGGCTTCCATTCGGCCGGGCATTTGATGAAGTGATCGGAATCCACGTTTATGACGCCGTCGCGATCAAGTATCACTAGCTTTAGTGCGGATTTTGGTGGTGAGATCATGGGATATTGTATATCTTTCGCGTGGGCGCTAAGCGCTGGCTAGTTTAGAAAGATCAGCGACGGCATTCATCATTTTATGCAACGCCGCCAACATATTCAATCTGTTTTGGCGCAGCGCTAAATCGTCAGCATTCACCATCACTGTTTCAAAAAAAGCATCTACCGGTGCACGCAAACTCGCCAACGATTGCAATGCGGCGCTGTAATCCTGTGCAACTAATGCCTTGGAAACGCCCGTATTTATGGCGTCTACGGCCTGTTGTAGGGCGTGTTCAGCAGGTTCCGATAGCAGCGCGTGATTAACTGGGCCTACCGCCCCATCACTTTTCTTCAAAATATTGCCGATACGCTTATTGGCGGCGGCTAAATTTGCGGCTTCCGGAAGCGCCATGAAAGCGCGCACCGCCGTCAACCGGCGCGGCACGAGGTTTATTTGCGCGCACGGGTCGATCTCAATTGAAGCGATCACGCTTTCAATTTCGTTGCTACTAAAGCCCTGCTCTCGCAACAGCCCGCGCAAGCGCTCAATAAAAAATGCCAGTAAATTTGCCCGTGCATCCGCAGCGATGGTTGGGTGCGAAAGCGAAATCAGCTGTGCCAGCGTTAACGGTTCTGGGGTTTCTAGCATCATCCGCAATACGCCCAGCGCGTGACGACGTAAAGCGAACGGGTCTTTGTCTCCTGCAGGTTGTTGGCCTATGCCAAATAGCCCGGTTAAGGTCTCCAACTTATCGGCCAACGCTAAGGCTAGACCCGTCGCGCTTTTTGGTAGGCTATCGCCCGCAAAGCGCGGTAAATATTGCTCTTCAATGGCGACAGCTACTTCTGTTGCTTCGTTATCGTGTGTGGCGTAATAGCGGCCCATCAAACCTTGTAGCTCAGGAAATTCACCAACCATATCAGTGACTAAATCTGCTTTAGCAAGCTCGGCCGCGCGCTTAGCATGCGCAATAGATGCGCCCACTAACGGCGCAATACCAGCTGCCGCTGCCGCCACGCGTGCGGCGCGATCAGCCTGTGAGCCTAGCTTGTTGTGATACACCACATTGGCTAATTTAGCGGTGCGGGCAGCCAGTGGCGTTTTTTTGTCTTGCTCAAAAAAGAACCGTGCATCCGACAAACGTGGACGAATAACGCGTTCGTTGCCTTCGATAATTTTGCTTGGGTCGTCGGTTTGTAAGTTTGAGACGATTAGAAACCGATTGCGTAGTTGGCCGTTTTTGGTGAGCGCAAAATATTTTTGGTTTTGCTGCATCGTTAAAATCAAACACTCTTGCGGCACCGCTAAAAACGCGTCTTCAAAATGACCTGCGTACACCACCGGCCATTCGACAAGAGAGGTAACTTCTTCTAGTAGCGCATCCGGCATTAGAACGGCATCATCACCTGCAGCCGCTAAAAGTTGCGTGCGGATATTAGCGCGGCGGGCAGCGTGGTCGGCAACCACAAAATTTTCGAGCAAGGTGTTTGCATAATTATCTGCATGATCAATCGTCAAATTACCGCTGGATAAAAACCGATGTCCGCGCGTCATGCGATCAGACTTTAAGCCAAACCCGGCAAGCTTTAGCGCCTGCGCGCCGTGCAGCGCGATGATGCCGTGCACTGGCCGCACAAACTGGGTGTTCGCACCCGCCGTGGTTTGGTAGGTCATTACTTTAGCAATGGGCAATTGGGCAATGGCTGCGTCAAATATGGTTTGCAAGCCATCGCTTAAACTCACCGGTGCTGATTGACCTGCGTAATACAAGGCATCCGCTTTACCATCCAGCTTGGTGACAAGCTTAGGCACATCGGCGTCAATTAAGCCAAGGGAGGTCATTTTTTTCAGCAAAGCTGGTGTTGGCTTGCCGGCGGCATCAAGTGCCACTGCAACCGGCATTAGCTTGGTTTCAAAGGGCTGTGCCGCGCGTTCTGACAACACGTTAGATACGGTGACGGCCAAACGGCGCGGGGTTGCGTGCATAGTGGTGCCAGACATCGCGTTGGTGTAGCCGTTTTTTTGTAAACCGGTAAAAATAGCATCAGCAAAACTTTTTGCTAACGTGTTTAAATTTTTAGGCGGTAGCTCTTCGGTGAGCAATTCAATGAGTAGGGGTGCGGTCATAGCGATTCTTTTGGTTTTTATGCAGCAATTTTTTGTGTTGCTTGGCTTTTATTTAACATTGGAAAGCCCAAGCGTTCGCGCGATTCGTAGTAACTTAGCGCGACAGCTTTTGCCAGCGCCCGAATACGCCCCATGTAGGCGGCGCGTTCGGTAACCGATATGGCACCGTGGGCATCCAGCAAATTAAAGGTGTGCGCGGCCTTTAGCACTTGCTCGTAGGCCGGCAAGGCCAATGCTGCTTCCATGAGCTTTTTGGCTTCCGCTTCATGGTCGGCAAAGTGCTGGAACAACACTGGCACGTTTGAATACTCAAAGTTGTAAGTTGATTGCTCAACCTCGTTTTGATGGAAAACGTCGCGGTATAAAAGCTGTTTGGTTTCGCCGTTTTCTTCCCATGAAGTCCAGACCAAATCAAACACGTTTTCCACGCCCTGCAAATACATTGCTAGGCGTTCTAAGCCGTAAGTGATTTCGCCAGTAATCGGCTCACAATTTAAGCCGCCCACTTGCTGAAAGTAAGTAAATTGGGTGACCTCCATGCCGTTCATCCACACTTCCCAGCCTAAGCCCCACGCACCCAGCGTGGGATTTTCCCAATCATCTTCTACAAAGCGCACATCGTTTTTTTTCAAGTCAAAACCAAGCGCCTCTAATGACCCCAAGTACAGCTCAAGAATATTGGCCGGTGCGGGTTTGAGCACGACTTGATATTGATAATAATGCTGCTAGCGATTCGGGTTTTCGCCATAGCGACCTTCGTTCGGTCGGCGGCTAGGCTGCACATAAGCGGCCCGCCAGGGCTCAGGGCCTAAAGCGCGTAAAAATGTAGCTGTATGCGACGTACCTGCACCCACTTCCATATCGTAGGGTTGCACCAGTGCGCAGCCTTGACGGCTCCAG
>JANNXI010000189.1:0-45375 GCA_031409495.1 Betaproteobacteria bacterium | reverse complement strand
ACTAACCAACATTCCCCCTCTCAAATATTGGACACATCATGAATACAAACTTGAACAGCATCATCAAAATCGCCGCAGTCACAATTGCTCTTGGTCTCACCGGTATCGCCACACCGGCTCTGTCTGTTAAGCAAACCGGCGGCGAATACAACACGCTGCACGCGGGCCTCGGTGCAAAAGGCTACGACGTTGTAGCCTACTTTAATGGAGGCAAACCAGCCCCTGGCAGCGACCGCTACGTCGTAGAATACGGCGGCGTGAAGTGGCAATTTTCCAGCGCAGAGAACGCTGCTGCCTTCAAAAGCGACCCGGCGAAATACGCGCCGCAATACGGCGGCTTCTGCGCCTGGGGCGCGTCAGTTGGAAAATTGTTTGATGTTGACCCTCTAAATGGCTGGCAAATTGTCGACGGCAAGCTTTATCTGAATTTCAACGCCGACATCAACGCCACCTTTGGCAAGGATCCGCAAAGCTTTATCAACAAGGCGAATCGCAACTGGACGTCGCTTAACAAGTAGTTCGCTGCACTGTCGCCGGAAACGTCTTCCGGCGACAGCCTTCCTTCTCTTTCTTCTTCCCGCCGAGAGTTCAACATGCCACATGCCTACGCAAACATCGCCTTCACCCCCGCCGTCCGCGACGTTCAAACTCGTATGGGCAGTCGCGAGAACTACGCGCCGTTTGACGATGTTCCAGCGCAAAACAATCGGATCGGCCAGCGTGAAGCAGAATTTATCGCGGCACGTGACGGCTTCTACCAGGCAACTGTCAGCGAAACCGGCTGGCCCTATGTGCAGTTTCGCGGCGGGCCGACAGGTTTCCTGAAAGTGTTGGACGGTAACACGCTTGGCTATGCGGACTTTCGCGGCAATATGCAGTACATCAGCGTCGGCAATTTCGCCAACAATGATCGCGTTTCAATCATTCTCATGGACTATCCTAACCGGGCTCGATTGAAGATTCTCGGTCGTGTACGCGTTGTTGGTCTCGATGACGATCCGGCGCTGATCGCGAAACTGGAATCGCCGACCTACCGCGCACGCGTGCAACGCGGTGTCGTCATCACCGTCGAGGCCTTCGATTGGAATTGCCCGCAACACATCACGCCGCGCTTTACCGAGACAGAAGTTTCGCTTGCCGCTGCGACACTACATGCGCAGATTGCCGATCTCAAGGCGCAACTCAGTGCGCGGCAAAATGATTCGTCCCCATCGCCGAAAACACTCGGCGATGGACCGCTAACCATGATCATCAGCGAAATCCGTCAACTCACGCCGCGCGTGCGTGCCTTTGTCTTGCGCAATGCAAATGACGAAGAGCTACCGCCCGTCGAACCCGGCGCGCACATAGACGTTCCGGTGCGGATTGCGGCGCGCGGCGATGCAGGCGCGTTCAGCGCCACCCGGCGCTACTCGATTACCGCCAGCACTGCCAACTCTTACGAAATTGCGGTGCAGGAAAATCCGAATGGTGCAGGGGGATCGGCCGCCGTACATCAAGACTATCAGTTGGGAACGACGCTGAAATGCGGACTGCCAGGCAATGACTTCCGCCTGCACGCCGACGCACGACCGGCCGTACTCATTGCTGGTGGGATCGGTATCACACCGATTCGTGCGATGGCATCTGCTCTTGTCGAGGGTGGCCGAAAAGTGCATTTGCACTACGCCGTCCGGTCGCGCGCCGATGCCGCATTTGCCGAACAATTGAAGGCGGAGCTGGGCGAAACCTTTCACCTCTATGTGGGTGATCTGGCCCAGCGCCTGGACGTGTCTGCGCTACTCACAAATGCCGCTATCAGCAGCGTTGTCTATGTCTGCGGCCCCAGTTCGCTGATCGAAGCTGTGAGCGCTGCGGGCGCGCAGGCAGGTATAGCTGTAGCGGATATCAACTTCGAGCGTTTCACGGTGGACAAAAAAACAGACGACCGTCCCGTTCGTGTCACGCTGCGTCGCAGCGGAAAAACCATTGATGTCAATGCGGGCCAATCGATACTCGATGCGGTGCAAGCCGCAGGCGTCGGGGCAGCCGCCTCCTGTCGGTCGGGTACTTGCGGCACCTGCGCGGTAAAGGTCATCTCGGGTCAACCAGACCATCGCGACTTCGCATTGACCACTGAGGAGCGGACGAAGGCGGGACTGGTGTGCATATGTGTATCCCGCGCGTCTTCGGCAGAGTTGACGCTCGACCTTTGATCCGCGACACTGATCTTTACAACCGAAAAGCTGCAAATCTCAATCACTCACTGGGAAAAAAAGTAGCTGAAGCACTTTGAAATCAACGGTTTGTGCTATTGGCTTCCATTAGAATTTGAGGCTAATGGAAAATGTTGGATTATGTGGAACCCCGATGACTAACCACCGCCGCCCAGCTGTCGTAAAAAGCCGCGAGAGCTGGGCTACGAGATCGGTGCTTTGCTTCCCCCGTTATTGGTTTCTACCACACCACGTTTATAAGGCTGATGCTCCGCCAGCTCATCCACATAATTGTCTAATGACGCACCTTCTTGCGTTAAAAAATGCGCGATGGCTTTGCGCAATTGTGGGTCGGCAATCCAATGGGCAGAATTGCATTTAACGGGAGTAAACCCGCGCGCTAATTTATGTTCACCCTGCGCGCCGCCCTCGAATAATTTTATGCCACGCTCGATGCAAAATTCTAGCGCCTGGTAATAGCAGGTTTCAAAATGCAGGCCTGAATTAAATTCTGTGCAGCCCCAATAGCGGCCATAGAGTCCGTCATCATTGAATAAATTGAAGGCGCAGGCGACCGGAAAAGTAGGTTGTAGATTCCCTATTTCAGGGCTTTTTGAAGCATCTTCTTTCTCCGCTATTACTAGCAAACAGTTATCACCCATACCGCGTGCGATCATGCGAAAGAAATCGCGATTCAAGTATGGCGTGGAGCGGTGTTCCCGATAGGTGCGGTTATAGCAGGCGACAAAAAAATCCCAATCCGCTTCCGATATTTCAGTGCCCACGACGCGTCGCAAGGTGATGCCGGCGTCGGCTACTTTACGGCGTTCTTGCTTAACTTTTTTGCGTTTTTCCTTGCTAAATGTGGCTAAAAACGCGTCAAAATTAGCGTACCCTGCGTTGCGCCAATGAAACTGCACGGCGGTGCGGGTGAGCATGCCAGCTTCGATAAACTTGGCCTGTTGCGTATCGGGTGCAAACAAAATGTGCAGCGATGAAACCTTGCTTTGCTTTGCAATTTGCAGGGCAGCTTCAATCAGCAATGCTTCAACTTCAGGGCTTGTCGCCAACACGCGCGCGCCGGTGCAGGGCGTGAAGGGCACCGCGCATAGCAGCTTGGGATAGTATTCGCGCCCCGTACGGGCATAAGCGTCCGCCCATGCCCAGTCAAACACGTATTCGCCGTAGCTGTGGCCCTTCATGTATATAGGCATGGCGCCGATTAAGTTGTCGCCATCATGCACTGTTAAATACTGCGGGAGCCAGCCGCTATTGGCACAGGCGCTACCGCTTTCGTGCAAGGCGTGCAGCCACGCGTATTGCAAAGTAGGGTTGTTGTGGGTGAGGGCGTTCCATTGGTCGGGAGCAATTTCAGCTAAGCTAGAGCGGATCGACACTACAGTTTCTTGTGTGTTAGGTTTGATCATTTGCTAAGGCTATCATGGGCGTGTAGGGGCGCGCATTTGAGTCGTAAATGGGCGATAATAAAGTTGTTTTTTTAATCAAAAAGTCATGAACCAATCAATTCAAATAGCCGTCGCACAAATGAACCCGATCATGGGTGATTTTGCGGGTAACGTCACGCAAATGCTCGACTATGCTACGCGTGCGCACGCAGCAGGCGCCACGCTAATTGTGTATCCGGAACTGTGTTTGTGCGGCTATCCACCGGAAGATTTACTGTTCCGGCCTGATTTTATACAGGCGGCAGAAGCTGCATTAACGGCCTTCATCAAGGCAATGCCACCAATAGCCGCGATAATAGGGCATCCGCAGGCAGTGGCTGGGCAGCTTTTTAATGCGGCGAGTTTAGTTGAAAACAATGCCGTGACGATCAGTTATCACAAACAGCGCTTGCCTAATTATCAAGTATTTGATGAAGCGCGTTACTTTGCGACCGGCAACACCCCGTGCGTATTTACGCATCACGGCGTAAAAATAGGCGTGCTAATTTGCGAAGATATTTGGTATGCGGAACCCGTCGCCGCAGCCGTGGCGGCAGGTGCGCAAATGTTGGTGGTACCCAATGCCTCACCCTATGATTTTAAAAAACTTGCCACGCGTTACGACGTGGTGCGCAGCCGCGTTACTGAAGTTGGTGTACCGATTTTGTATGCGCACTGGAGCGGCGGGCAAGATGAACTGGTGTTTGATGGCGCATCGTTTGCCATCAACAAAGATGGCAGCGTTGGTTATCAAGAACGTGAGTTTACCGAAGCGCTTGGGCTGGTAACTTTTGGAAATGGGGCGTTTACAGGTGTTGTGAATCCTACGCCGTCGCAAGAGGCGAGTGTTTATCAAGCGCTGGTGGTGGCATTGCGTGATTATGTGAATAAAAATGGATTTCCAGGGGTGTTACTGGGTCTGTCGGGGGGCGTGGATTCAGCGCTCACGCTGGCATTGGCTGTAGATGCCTTAGGCGCGGACAAGGTTCATTGCGTGATGATGCAATCTGAATTTACCGCGCAAATTTCATTGGATGATTCGCGCGAGATGGCCGCCATTCAGGGTGTTAGGTACGATGAAATTGCGATTGCGCCGATGTTTGAAGCGTTTAAAACCTCACTCGCACCGCACTTTGCGGGTCGTGCACCAGATACAGCTGAGGAAAATATTCAAGCGCGCGTGCGTGGCACGATGCTCATGGCGCTATCCAATAAGTTTGGCAAAATTGTAGTCACAACGGGCAACAAAAGCGAAATGGCTGTGGGCTACAGCACGCTTTATGGCGATATGGCCGGGGGCTTTGCGGTGCTCAAAGACGTGGCTAAAACGCTGGTGTATCGGCTTTGCCACTACCGCAATACGGTAAGCCGCGTGATCCCTGAGCGTGTGATTACAAGGCCGCCCAGTGCAGAACTGCGGGCGGACCAAAAAGACCAAGATTCGCTGCCTGATTACGCTATTCTGGATCAAATTGTCGAGCTATTTATGGAGCAAGATGTATCGCCAGCAGCCATCGTGGCCAAAGGGTTTGCAGCGGCGGATGTCACGCGGGTAACGCGCTTAATTCAAATAAACGAATATAAGCGCCGCCAAAGCCCTGTGGGCGTTAAAATTACCCGTAGAAGTTTTGGTAAAGACTGGCGTTATCCGATAACATCACGATACAAAGCAGTTTAAATGGGCGTTTCAATAGCAAAGGGAAAAAAATGAAAAAAATCGAAGCGATCTTAAAGCCATTTAAGCTTGAAGAAGTGCGCGAAGCCTTGTCGCAACTAGGCTGCAGTGGCTTAACAGTCACTGAAGTAAAGGGTTTTGGCCGTCAAAAAGGTCATACCGAACTCTATCGCGGCGCGGAATATTCGGTTGATTTTTTACCGAAAGTGAAGGTGGAAGTCATTGTTACCGATGATTTGGTCGATAAAGTAATCGACGCCATTGTTGCCGCCGCGCGTACGGGTAAAATTGGTGATGGTAAAATCTTTGTCATGGACGTTTCGCAGGTGGTGCGCATTCGCACGGGCGAAACTGGCGCAGACGCGGTTTAGTGGCTGTAAGGTTGGTGCCGTTTTTGTTTTATAAAAATTGGCAATCGCTCACCGAACGTAGCACCAGCAGATGAGTATTTAGGGAGAAAAGTAATGGCACTGATCATTTTTTATGTTTTTGCAGTCTTGTGTATCGTGCTTTATTACACGGGCCACTTAAAGCGCTTTAATTGCGAATGGGTGTTATTAGTGCTCGCAGCGGCCGTGTTTCCGGCAGTGCTGTATTTATAGGTTTTAATCGCAGTCGAAAATTTACAAGCCCGCCTGATGTAGTTTTGGCGGGCTTTTTTGCGGATGAAATTCCATTTCAGTTTAATCAGCGTAACGACGACTAAACGGCCAACATTTGGATTTATCTTCCCAGCGAAGGCTGGGAGCCAGTCCGTCGTCGTGGTGTTGATGTTTGATTACAGCGGTTTTTGAATGATATTTTTGTACCAATTTACATAGTGTAAATGGCCTGCAGACGCACTACGACCCGGAGGTAGCCCCCTTGCGGAGACATAAGCGCTATTTCCAGCCATCAAATCACCCGAAAATTCCGCTCAATCTCTGCGCGCCAAGCGGCCGATACCCCAGCTGATTCTGCATAGCCAATCCAATCTTTTAGCGCGGTTCGCACGTCCGCAATGGCTGCATCGGCGGCCGGTCGTTTAATAGACGCTACGCGCGCAGCAGCGAATAAATCATCTAGCGTAAACCCATCGCGTTTGCCGTTTACCGTCATTTGGTGTTGCGCAGTCCATGCGCCTTGGGGATTATAGCTATAGGTAATATCGTAGGCAGGCGAAAGCTGCCAGTTGCCATCTTTGCCGAGTAAAAACGCGATATTTTTTACGTGGTCGTCTTGGTTGCGCGCCATGATGTTGAACATCATGCGTTTAAATTGCTGCAGTAGTGCCGCGGCGGGTAGGCGCAGTTGCTGCATTGTTATAAACACTTGTTCATACCCATAAGCGCCGGCTTGATTAAAGTCAAAGTGATTGAGGGCGCCCAAGGTTTGCATATGCAGTTTTTCCCCGCTTTCGTCGCGGTCGAAGCGGCGCGTCATGAAGTGGCGGCGGCCATTTTCTTCTAACAAGTGGCATTCACTCATGTTGATGCCTGCCGCCTGCGCCATGAGGGAATACGCATATTCAATTGCGCCAAAACCTTGCGGATCAGCTAGTTCTTTATCTTTGTTGTTATCCACGCCATCAAATTTGATGAGCCAATATTCAAAGCCTGAATCAGCTTTAATTTGCCCTGAGCGCACTTCGTTATTGCTGCGATTCCACGCAATAACTGCCTTGGCGCGCGCACCGCCGGCCGATGTGCCCACCCGCAAAATATCTTGCATGGCTTTTTTGTTTTCAAGGTGACTAAAACTTGACTGCAGTTGGCTTCGGCTGTTTAACGTTTCTGACGCGAGCTGCACCAATGCATCAATTTCGATTTTGCGCGACCGCGTAAACGCCGGGCCGCTCACGGGCGCGTATTCCAGCGCCCCCATGCCGCGCGCACCTGTGTAGCACAGGCGCTCAACGGCATTAAAACTTGCCGGAGTCCGACCTTGGGTAGCAAGCCAAGCATCAATTAATGCGTTACCAAATTTGTCCGGTAAGCTATCTGCTAATAGCCCGGGAAGCCCGTGAAACGTGGCTTTCGAGAGGGTAGGAAAGGTGTAAATGCGGTTACCACGATTGCCTAAAGGCATCATGATGGGCGAAATTTCAAAGCCGCTGTTTGCAAATTGGCGCGTGTACTGAAACGACGCAACGCTGGCATTATCTTCGAGTGAAACCGCGCCAACAGTGCTACCCCAAAGCGAAATTTCAGCGAGCGTTGCCATACAATTTCATGCGGCGCGTGGCTTCGGCCCAAGTGGGTGGGGCATCAGGGCGAACATATTTAGTGTCGGCGCTCGACTTTACAGTTTTTGATGCGCGAACGCGTTGTTCACCTTTTAAGCGCAATAAATCAAGGGGGCTTGCCACCGGTTGTGGCACTAATAACTCAAAATTATCTGCGATATTTAGTGCGCGACAGATGCGTACAAAATTATGCAATTGCGTTGCAGCACCCGCTTCTAGGCGTTCTACGGTCCGCTTAGCCACACCCGCGCGTGCCGCCAACTGTGCCTGCGTGCAATTTTGCGCTAAGCGTAGCTGCATAAGTCGACTACCTAGCGCAGAAACAATGGCATCGTCTGAAATTAAGTGTGAATTTAAAAGTGTCATAACTTGCCTAATATGACGTACTAATGGCGAAAAAGCAAGTTAAATCGCCAATTATCGCGACTTAAAATTTATAGATTTAATTCGTCATAAATAGCGAATTAAATATATATAAAGGCATTAAAGCGTCGTTATTGACGATTTAATGGTATTTTGCTTGTAGAACAACACTAGCTGCTCAAACACCGCGGGAAAGCTTGCCGCTAACACCTCGGGCGCTTCAAAAAACACTTCTGAGCACACTGCAAAAAATTCCGCAGGATTTTCGGCCGCGTAGGGATCAATCAAAATCGCATCAAGCGCCGCGTTGGCCTGTCGGCGGGGAAGCATTTCGGCTTTATCTACGGCCTCACAAAATTGCAGGTAGGCGGTAAGAAAGGTCTGCTTCCACTTTTCGCGATTTAAGGCCTTATGCAATGGCGGATAGCCATTTGCACCGCCGTTGAGCATGTCGATTTTGTGGGCGAATTCGTGAATCACTACGTTATGTGCACTGTCCGTATTGGTCACATCTTCATACGACAGCACCACCGGCCCTTGCAGCCAAGCCTCACCGGCCAACACGCTGCGGGTGCGATGCACAACGCCTGCGGCATCTGTGTATTCGTGTTCAGTGCTAAATTGGGCGGGGTAGAGAATAATCTCGTGCCAGCCGTCGTAATAATCTAGCCCTAGATTTAAAACTAAAATGCAGGCTTGCGCAGCAATTTGCACGCGGGCAAGCTCGGTGATGGCGTGACCATCTGCCCCGCTAATGGTTTTGTGACTTAAAAACACGCTGGCTAGGTGCCGCAAGCGGGCTTGATCTTCTAACGATAAGCGCTTTACAAATTCATAGTTAGCCGTTGCAGATGCCCATAATACGGGGCTTATAGGCGGAATTGGCTTGCGCAAAGCAGTGGCTAAGACAGTGACTAGTTTAGACTTCGTTACCCACCGGATGAAATTATTTAGCAAGCCAACCCTTAAAATAGTTTACTGCATAGTTAATTGTTTGCGGCATCTCCTGCAGAACCTGCAACTCCTGCAACACGGCTAACGCTAGCGCTGCCTGCCACTGATTGCTTCAGTTCTGGATTACCCAAATACCGTACCGTAGCCGAACCTGCCACGCTAATATTGAGCTTATCTTTTGCCCAAATGGTGGCGCTGCCCGAACCTGCAATGCTCAATTTAGCCGTTTGCGTTTGCAAATTTGGCGCATCAATACTGCCCGACCCAGCGATGTTCACGTTCAGGCTCTGCACTGTGCCCGATGCTTTGGATGCGGCAGAACCCGCCAAAGAAATTTTTAATTCGTCCGCCACTAGCTGCTGCACATTCAAATTACCAGAGCCTGCTACAGATGCGTTCAAAGTTTTAGTTTTCAAGCCGGTAATGGTGGTGTTTGTATCGCCCGCTGCGCTAATTTTATTGAGATCTTTTACATTGATAGAAATTAAAATCGCACGACTGCTTTTATAGCGGGTGTCTCTATCTTTAGGACGAATATGTAGCGCATTGCCTTTGACTTCCACTGCAATATCAGCAGCAATATTGTCGTCGGATTCGATGGTTACGCCTTCCGTCAGGCCTTGTTTTACCGTCACGTCGGATGACAGGGCAATTTTTATTTCGCTAAAATTTGTGGCCGCGCGCTCAATAGTCACAAAATTACCTGAACCTTTGGTGGTGTTGCCAAAGCTCCAACTCCAGTTCCACGCCTGCGCCGTACCCGGCAATGTAGCTGCGCAAAACGTCAAAGCGCTAAACATGGTCATGGCTGTGGCGCGTTTAAATAGATTGATGGTGCTAGCAATGGTGGCAGTAGTGGTCATGGTGGTTCTCCGAGGATTTAAGCGACAGTGCCACATTAACGCCGTGCGGTGCTTAAACAAACGTATAAGTGCTGTTTTGGTGGGTACGGGGGCTGAAATGCAGAAAACCGCGCCCGAATTGCACGCGGTTTTGGGATTTGATGCGATAGCCTGTAAAAACGCTACTGCGCTTTCGCTAAATCAGGCCGATTTGCCGCATTAAGCCCAAAGGGATCACGTGGGTTTTGCAATTTAGCAATATCTTCCAGCCGCATTTCTACCGTAGCCATAATTTTTGGGTGGGTGATGATGTAAAACTTATTTTCGGCTATTGCGGCAAAGGTGATTTCGGCCACATCTGCGGCTGTTAATTTACCTGAAGTGACGGCTTTATGCGTCATTTTTTGCGCCAACATCATCGAATCAGTGGGCGCTGCATCGTTCTGCAGATCTGAAGGGCGCGTTCGGTGCGACGTACTAATGCCGGTTGGCACAAAAGCCGGGCATAGCACCGAGCAACCGATAGGTGCATTAACCCCCGCTAAATCATGAAACAGCGTCTCTGAAAGCGCCACCACGGCGTGTTTCGACACATTGTAGGCGCCCATTAACTGCGGCGAAAGTAGCCCGGCCATTGACGCCGTATTCACAATGTAGCCCTCAAAACTAGGGTCGGCTTTGGCGCATTGCAGCATCAGTGGCGTAAATACCCGCACGCCGTGAATCACGCCCCAGACGTTCACGCCTAACACCCATTCCCAGTCTTTTACCGTGTTTTCCCACACCAAGCCGCCCGAACCTACACCCGCATTATTGAACACTAAATTGATCGCGCCAAATTTATCCATCGCCAACTCGGCAAGCGCTTCAACTTCGTTGCCTTTTGATACATCGCAACGCATACCGATTACTTCGCAGCCGCCCGCTGATAGGCTGGAGAGGACCGTATTTAGGGTGTCTTCAGCTACATCTGCAAGCACTAAACGCATCTTTAACGCAGCCGCTTTGCGCGCAAACTCCAACCCAAAACCAGACGCTGCACCAGTGATAATCGCTACTTTATGTTCGAAATTTTTCATTTAATTTAGTCCGCCATTCCTGCGGCGGTGGTGCTAAAGCCGCAATCTACATAGGTAATTTCGCCCGTTACGGCGCTTGATAAGTCGCTTAGTAAAAACGCGGCCACATTGCCCACTTCATCAATCGTTACATTGCGACGCAAGGGGGCGTTAGCTTCAACAAAATTTAAAATTTTGTTGAAGCCGCCAATGCCTGCTGCCGCAAGCGTTTTAATTGGCCCGGCCGAAATCGCGTTTACCCTAATCCCTTTCGGCCCCAAGCTACCTGCTAAATAACGGGTGGTGGCTTCTAAGCTCGCTTTGGCGACACCCATGGTGTTGTAGTTTGGTACCGTGCGGGCGGCACCTAGGTAGCTTAATGTCAGCGCTGCGCCATTGCGGCCAGCCATCATTGGGTAGGCCGCTTTAGCCATGGCGGCAAAACTGTAGGATGAAATATCGTGGGCCATGCGGAACGATTCACGTGATAAACCATCTAAGAAATCACCAGTAATGGCATCTTTTGGGGCAAAGGCAATGGCGTGTACGAAGCCATCAAGCCCGTCCCAGTGTTTTGCTAACTCGGTGAAGGTGGCTGTAATTTGGGCATCATCAGCCACATCGCAAGAAAACAAAAGGTCAGTTTCAAATTCAGCAATAATTTTTACCACGCGGTCTTTAATATTTTCGCCAGCGTACGTAAACGCCAAAGTAGCACCTTCACGCTTGAGCGCCTTGGCGATACCGTAAGCGATAGAACGCTGTGACAACACGCCCGTAACCAGAATTTTTTTACCGCTTAAAAAGCCACCTGAAGCCATTTGTATCCTCCAAAAGTAATGGCATAAGTATATCGTGCGAAGTGCGCATGGTACGATTTGCCCCTTAACTGCAGTTTTCCCAATCACAAAAACTTTAAAATGTCGGCCATTCAATCAGTAACCCCTTCCGCGTCGTCTAGCACCTTGAGTGCTGCAGCCAATTTACTAGAATTTCGCTTAATCGTCATACTGGCATTTGTGGTGCCCGTTGTAGAAATGCCGAAGAATTTATTTTGTGCGCTAGTGGGCCTAGTTTGGCTATTTAACCGGCTGAAGACGCGCAATTTTGGCGGACCTTGGCGCACTTGGGACAGCATATTTTTAGGTCTTGTATCCCTTCCCGTCATCGTTGCCATCATGGCGCCAATTCATCATAACGAATGGCGCGGTATTCGCGATATTCTGCGTTTTGTAGGCGTGGGCTGGGTACTGTCGCGCAGCGATTTTTCACTAACTCAATTGAAAATTATTCTGCTTTCCGGCATGGTTGGTGCCCTGTTTGCGCTCGGCTTAGGAGGGGTCGAAATGGCATTGGGTGCCTCGAAGCAGCTTGAGCTGCATTCAGTGGGCCATGTGAACCATTCTGCCGTCTATTTGGTCATGGCTTTTGGTGTGGCCATCGCGTTCATGCTAGTTAGTTTTCTCACGCCACGTGAGGCCACTGGTGCTGCTATAAAGCTTCGGGCGTGGCGATGGTTTTTTCTGTTTTGCGTCGGTGCATTCGCGGCCGGGTTGTTGATTGGCGCCAGCCGTATTGCGGTGCTAGCAGCCTTGGTACTGGGCGTAATTATTTGTATGAGTGCTGCTTGGCGCTCAAAGCTACCGATTGGCTTATTGGCCTTGGCAACGGTCGTTGCCGCTGGCGCAATGTGGGTCTCACCGCCGTGGATGTTGCAAAAGCATAATCGCAATGTGGAGCACAACAATATGCTCGCCAACCGTGATTTTTTATGGTCGCGGGCAATGACAGCGTTTCGCGAATATCCGGCTTTTGGCATTGGTACTGGCAATTTTTCGCAAATTCATACGCCAATTTTTAAGCAGTGGCGAGCAAATCAAGGCCGTAAATATGAGCCGACGGCTGATTTTGGCTCTGACCACGCCCACAGCATCTATTTCAACACGCTCGCAGAACGTGGCGCGGTGGGTTTAAGTGTGGTGTTAGCGCTATTTTTAGCGTGGTTTATTAGTGTGGCGCGCTACATGCCGCGCTGGCAGTTGGAAGCAAAAACAGGGGAGTCTGAACCCGCAGCCTTGGTGTGGATAATTTGGGTAGGGGCGGTGTCCGGGCTTACTGCTACCGCTTTTGTTGGCTTGTTTAACACCACATTACAAACTGAAAATGGCGTGTTTTGCATGATTTTGCTCGGCGTTTGGCTGAGCGCGCGGCGTTTAAAACTCCAGCCGAGTATTCCACGCTGGCGCATCGTCTGGAAGTAGGGGCGCACCGTGGCAAAACGCATTTTAATCATCCAACGTGAAAACATTGGCGATTTGGTATGCGCCACCCCCCTGTTGCGCACACTGCGGCACCAGTTTCCCGATGCCTACATTGCAACTTACGTAAATAGCTATAACGCACCAGTGCTGGCGGGTAATGATGATGTAAATGAAGTATTTTTTTACACCAAAGCCAAACATTTAGAAGCTGGACAGAACTCTATAGATGCCCTATTTAAACGCATCTCTACCATATTTAAGTTAGCTAAAAAGCGCTTTGATACCGTCGTTTTGGCCGAGCCAGAATATTCGCGTGGTCTGGTGCGTTTTGCCTCCGTGCTTACTTTTTGTGTGCGCGGTAAGAAAATTATTGGCTTTGCTAGTCAGGCGGGCGAGCACACTGGATTGGATCGGCACTTACCGCAAAATAATGCTTTGTGTACGGCTGAATTTGTACATGGCTTGCAGAGCTTGCTCGGTGGTGATGCAGTAGCCCCTCCACGGTGCCGCGTTGTGGCGGCGCTAACGCAAAGTGAAGCGGTCGATAGGCGCCAAGTTGCACTTCACATAAGCGCGCGCAAGCCCAGCCAGCGCTGGTCTGCAGACAACTTTATTGCACTAGCGAAGCAATTGAATGCGACAGAAAATGTTGAATTTTTACTATTTTGGTCGCCCGGTGCGGCCGAGAATGCGCATCATCCGGGTGATGATGAAAAAGCTGCACAAATATTGGCGGTACTTGAAAGCACAAGCCCGCCAATCCGCATAAAGCCGGTGCCCACGGCTGTCCTGCGTGATCTAATTGATAACTTAAACGCAGCCGATATCGTAATTTGTGCCGACGGCGGAGCGATGCACATCGCAGCGGGCTTGGGTAAACCGATTGTATGTATGTTTGGTAAATCCGATGCACAACGCTGGCGGCCTTGGGGCGTCCCGTATCAATTGCTGCAAAAATCGACCTTGGATGTCGCCGATATCACCGTAGAAGAGGTAAGGAATGCATTCCTGAAATTACCGGCGACAAGATACCTTTAAGGGTACCTTTAAAAATCCATTTTTCGTCGTGATGGGTTGTTGCTGACGAAAATTTTCCCCCTCTATACCAAGCCTATGTGTCGTCAAAATTTGTCGATGGCGCCTAGCAGCCTGTCGGACTATAGCTAAATTGGCTCAAAATCCGCCTGCGCGTCCCATATTTCACCGATTTTTGAGTCAATATGCTCGATATTGACGTAAAAAATCAGCAAAATCTGCTATGGCGCAGCCAAATTTTGCTTCCGATTGCCATAGTCCGACAGGCTACTAGCCTAACTTAGAAAATTGAATTTTTAGGGGTGCCCTTAATGCAATCTGCAGCCCGCATCGGTTATAGTTTGAGCAATATAAATTTGTGCGGTGCAGCAGGCTTTGCTATCAGCGCGCGTCGTAAAAGGAAAACTCATGTTGAATCCGCTTATGCCACTGATTAAATTCAGTTTTTTAGCCATTGTAAGTGCAACGCTGTGCGCCACCGCGCAAGCCCAATCAACTGCACCCGCTAAAAAAGTATTTCGCTATGCTATTGAAACAGCTGAATCATCGCTTGACCCGCAAAAGGTAAGTGACCTTTATTCCAACATCATCAACGCCAATATTTTTGATGCGTTGCTTGATTATGATTACCTCGCGCGGCCATTGCAGCTGCAATCTAGCGTGTTGGTGGGCATGCCGGAAATTTCGGCTGACGGCAAAACCTACACCATGAAGATAAAGCCCGGCATTCACTTTGCTGACGATCCCGCGTTTAACGGAAAAAAGCGCGAACTTGTTGCCGCAGACTTCATATTTTCAATGAAGCGATTGATGGATCCGAAGTTGTCCGCGCCCTTGCTGGCGGAGGTTGAAGACGCCATAGTCGGTGCTAAAGCCGAAATTGCTAGCGCCCGCAAAAGCGGCAAATTTAACTACGATAACCCGATGGAAGGGCTGCAGGCGCTCGATCGCTTTACGCTACAAATTAAGATTAATGAGCCAAGCGGAACGTTTATATTTAACCTCGCCGATTGTCGAGTGGCTTGCGCGGTTGCGCGTGAAGTTGTGGAAAAATACGGCGACGATATTGGTAGCCATCCAGTCGGCACGGGGCCTTATCGCTTGGCCAAATGGAAGCGCGCTTCAAAACTCGAGTTTGAAAAAAATCCAAACTACCGAGAAGAGTATTTTGACGCTAAACCTAATGCGGATGACGTTGAAGGCCAAGCTATTTTGGCGCGCTTAAAGGGCAAACGACTGCCGATACTTGACCGGGTTGAGATGTCGGTAATTGAAGAAGACCAGCCGCGCACGCTGGCCTTTAGCAACGGTGAGCATGATTTTTTATGGCGTATGGCAGAAGCATTTGCCAATGTATACGTGCCAAACAATCAGCTGGCTGCGTTTCTGAAAAAAGACGGGATTCAAATGGCGCAGCTGCCCGCGCTAGATTTAACTTACGCGTATTTCAATATGAACGACCCGATGGTAGGTGGCTACACGCCAGAGAAAGTGGCGCTACGGCGTGCGTTCACCTTGGCTTACAAAACCGAGGATGAAATTAAGATTATCCGTAAAAACCAAGCCATTGCAGCACATACGCCCTACAGCCCAGGTGTGGCGGGCTATGACCCCAATTTTAAAACCGCAATGGGCGAATACAACCCAGCCAAAGCCAACGCTTTGTTAGATATGTATGGCTACAAAGTGGGCGCGGACGGCTATCGCACCATGCCCGATGGTAGCGAGTTAACGTTTAAATTCAACTCCACGCCCACCGCGCGCGATAAGCAAATTGATGAGCTGTGGAAGCGCAGCATGGACGATATTAAAGTGCGGTTTACGGTGCGAAAAGCCAAGTGGCCTGATTTATTAAAAGAATCGAACGCCGGTAAATTACAGGTATGGCAGCTTGGAGGTTCCGCGTCCGCCCCCGATGCCGATACTTGGCTCACTACGTTCTACGGCCCAAACGCAGGCTTTAAAGGCAACCGTTCAAATTTTAAATCCGCGGCTTACGATGCCTTATACCTAAAAGCGCAGGTGTTGCAGCACTCACCTGAGCGCACCAAAATATACCAAGAAATGACGAAGATTTTAGCAGCCTATGCACCCTCTAAAATCAATACCCATCGCATTCTGACTGACCTTTGGTATCCGTGGGTACTCAATTTCCGCCGCCCACCGGTGCAAAGCCAGCCGTTTTGGCGCTATATCGATATTGATCAAGCGCTACTCGCCTCTAAAAAGTAGGCGGGGTTTATCATGTTGCGCTCATTGATCGCATGTAGCTTACTGCTGGCCGCACATTTTAGCTTTGCCAATGCCTTGGAGAAGCCTGACAACCCGAAGGTAGTCCCCTTGCGGGAACATAAGGAATCTACAAGCATTATTTTGACCGGAAAGCCACACACGCCAGACCCTAAGAAGATATTGCGCTACGCGTTTGAAATTGCCGAAACGGGCTTTGATCCAGCGCAAATTTCGGATTGGTATTCAAGCATTGTTAACGAGCAAATTTTTGATAACCCGCTTACCTATGATTACTTAGCACGCCCAGCCACGTTAAAGCCCAATGTGCTGGTACGCATGCCTGATATAAGCGCGGACGGGCGCACTTACACCCTAGAAGTAAAGCCCGGTATTTATTTTAATGATGACGCTGCATTTAACGGCAAGAAGCGCGAATTAGTTGCCGCCGACATTGCGTATTCCATCAAACGCTTATTCGATGCTAAAACAAAGTCGCCCAATCAATATTTAATGGCAACACTGATTGTCGGCATGGATGAATTTGCCGAACGCCAGAATAAAGCCAATAAATTTGATTATGACGCGCCCATTGCAGGCTTTGAATATGTAAGCCGCTATGTGCTAAAAATAAAGTTAGTTGCACCGTATTACAACTTTATGTATCGCCTAGCCTCCACCAATTGCGCGGCTATCGTTGCCCGTGAAGTTGTAGAAAAATATGGCGATGACATCATGGCGCACCCCGTCGGTACGGGACCATACAAACTGACTATGTGGAAGCGCGGCAACCGCATTTCATTAGAGCCCAACCCGAATTTTAGGGAAGAATATTTTGACGCAAAGCCAGCGCCAGATGATGCCTACCGCCAAGCGATATTGAAGGCCAACAAAGGCAAGCGACTGCCCATGATCGGTAAGATTGAAATTTCGATCATCGAAGAAGACCAGCCGCGTTGGTTAGCGTTTTTAAATGGCGAACATGACTTCATTGATAAAGTGCCTAATGATTTTTCAAATATCGCGTTTCCCAATGGCAAGGTATCAAAACGCTTAACCAAGCAAGGCATGCAGATAGACCAAGTAGCCGCGATGGAAATTACCTACGCCTATTTTGGTATGAAGCACCCGCAAGTAGGCGGCTACAGCCCAGAAAAAGTAGCACTACGACGCGCCATGATTTTGGGCTACAACAACGCCGAAGAAGTGAGCGTGGTACTAAAAAATCAAGGTGTTGAGGCCAAAAGCCCGATAGGCCCCGGCGCATTTGGCTACGACGAAAACTTCAGAACTGCCGCATCCGACTACAACCCCGCCCAAGCCCGCGCACTGCTAGATTTATATGGTTACATCGACCTTGACGGTGACGGCTATCGCGAAGCGCCAGATGGTGCAAAATTCGTACTAGTACAGGGCTCAGCACCCGACCAGCGTAGCAAAAAATACGACGAGCTATGGAAAAAATGTATGGATGCCATCGGCATCGATATCCAATTTAAGAAAGCCAAATGGCCTGATCTACTAAAAGAATCCAAGGCCGGAAAACTCATGAGCTGGCGTTTAGGGTGGGGCGGCATGTATCCCGATGGCGAAGCCTTTTATGTAATGCTCTATGGACCCAATGGCGGTCAAGCCAATCACTCCCGCTTTGATCTACCTGCATTCAACGATTTATTCGAGAAAGCCAAAGCCACCACACCCGGCCCTGAGCGTGCAGATATGTATAAGCAAATGAATCGCTTGGCCGCAGTGTATGCACCGTGGAAAATGGGTGCGCACCGGCTCGTTACAGACATGAGCTACCCATGGGTGATAGGGCACACGCGGCACCCGGTGTTTAGGGCGGCTTGGAAGTATGTGGATATCGATTTGGGGAAAAAGGTGGAGTAGGGGTGAAGTAGCTGTGTGTTTATATTCTTGCGAGTGAACGGAATGGCACCCTCTATGTAGGTGTAACGTCGGATTTGATCAAACGGGTGTGGCAGCACAAAAATGATGTGGTGCAGGGGTTTAGTAACCAATACGGCGTTCATAGTTTGGTGTGGTACGAAGTGCGTGAAGTGATGCAATCTGCAATCGGGCGTGAGAAAAATATTAAGGCGTAGACGCGATTGTGGAAACTAAGTCTGATCGAAGAAATGAATCCGGACTGGAAAGATTTGTATGACGGGATTTTATGAGTTTTGCCAGCGGCGGTAAATGGTTGATCTCGCAATTGTTCACTGACCGTCTTAAGCGGGCGCTGTCATCCCAGCGCAGGCTAGGATCCAGTCCATACAAAATCACTTTTATTGCAGCCGAATTAAAGTGTTGGTGGGTGGACTGGATTCCAGCCTGCGCTGGAATGACGGCGTTGTTTAGTTGGAAGCTCAGAAATTTTCATACACAGTAAGGTGCGAAGGTTATGTCCAGAAGCTTGTATTTACTTGGTGTCCTCATATTAGTTTGCTCCCTGCAAACAGCCCACGCCGACCCCGATCCCGTCAAAACCATCCGCTGGTCGATGCTTTCCGCCGAAACTACTTTCGATCCCGCTAAAGCTACCGACCTTTATTCCAACACCATCAACGAAGCGATCTTTGATCCGCTACTCACTTACGATCATTTAGCCCGTCCTGCTAAGCTTATCGCCAACACGGCGGTTGCCATGCCTGAAGTATCAGAAAACGGGGCGGTTTATACCTTTAAAGTTCGCCCGGGTATTTATTTTGCTGATGACCCCGTGTTTAAAGGCAAAAAGCGCGAGCTCACTTCAGCTGATTACGCCTACGCCATTCGCCGGCTCTACGATCCGCAGCTAAAATCTGGCTGGCTTTGGTATGTTGAAGGCAAAATTGTGGGTGGCGATGCGGCCATGACGGCGGCTAAAAAGGCGGGTAAATTTGATTACGATGCCCCCATTGTGGGGCTGGAAACGCCCGACAGGTATACCTTGCGGGTGCATTTAACCCAAACGGATTACAACTTTTTATATGTGTTTGCCACCGTGCAATTAGGCGGTATCGCCCGTGAAGTAGTGGAAGCTTATCTGGCTGACCCGGGCGCGCATCCGGTCGGCACGGGGCCGTTTGTTTTGAAAGATTGGGCGCGCTCGAGCCGGATGGTTTTGACGGCAAACCCGAACTATCGTGATCACTACTACGATGCGCAGCCGACCGACGAGCCTGCCAGCCAAAACATTTATCGCGAAATGAAGGGTAAAAAGTTGCCGCAAATTCAGCGCGTAGAAATTACCGTGGTAGAAGAATCGCAACCACGTTGGTTGACGTTTTTAAACGGCGATACCGACTATGCCAATGCGCCCACCGAGTTTGCGGGCAGCGCGTTTCCCAACGGCAAATTAGCGCCTTACATGACGAAGCGCGGCATGGTGGGTGAGCGGTTTGTGGAAATGGATTTGGTTTACAGCTATTTCAATATGGATAACCCAATGCTCGGCGGTATCCAACCCAGCCAAATTGCGCTGCGTCGCGCGATTTGGCTGGCCTACAACACCCAAGAAGAAATTATGTTGGTGCGCAACGGCGGGGCGGTGGCCGCGCAATCGCCCATTCCGCCGGGGGTTGAAGGTTTCGACCCAAAATTTATTAACCCGAGCGCCCAATACAATCCGGCTAAGGCCAATGCTTTGCTCGACCTTTATGGCTTTACCAAGCGCGATAAAGACGGCTATCGCTTAAAGCCCGATGGTTCCCCATTGGTGCTAAATATGGCGAGTGAACCGACTAATATTTATAAGCAGTTCGATGAATTGTGGAAAAAGTGCATGGATGCTATCGGTATTCGCTATGAAGTACGCAAGGGGCGCTGGCCGGAACTCAATAAAGAATCCAAAGCCGGTAAATTATCTATGTGGCAATTGGCGTGGAGTGGGGACTATCCTGATGCCGAGAATTTCTTGCAAAATTTATACGGTGGCAATATTGGTTCCAGCAATGATGCGCGGTTTAAAAATGCTGAATTTGATAGGCTTTATGAAGCCGCACGCAAAATGCCACCGTCGCCAGAGCGTAACAAGCTTTATTGGGAAATGAATCGTATCTTGGCAGTATACGTTCCGTGGATTCCGCACACCCATCGAATTCGCTCAGAAATTTGGCATCCGTGGGTGGTGGGCTACACCAAACACCCCATTTTTAATGCGCCGTGGTTGTTTATGGATATTGATGAAACAAAGAGACCCAAATAAGTGCCCCATATATGTGCAAAATAGTGGCTGAAGATGCGCTAAAATAGGGCATCTTCAGGCCATTGATACCAGTTTTCTACAGGTGTAAATGTGAGGCGTTACGGGTTATACTGAAGGCATGCTTATTGTGCAGTGCAACACCAATTTTCAAGGGCGGTTTTGAAGAATTTTAACAACACAGGTTCGATTCTATGGGTCACAGGCTTCGTCATCGCTCTTGCGTGCGCACCGTTGGCCGAGGTGCAAGCCGCTGCCAACGCCCCTAAAAAAACCTTTACCTTAGCCTTCCGCGCCGCTGAAACTGGTTTTGATCCGCAAAAAATGGAAGACCGTTATTCTGTTGGCATTGCCGAGAATATTTTTGAATCGCTGCTGACCTATGATTGGTTAGCACGCCCGCTACGTCTCGCGCCCCAAGTTGTCCAAGAAGTGCCCAAGGCAGAAGAGGAAGCCACGCGCTTTACTTTTCGCATCAAGCCCGGTATTTATTTTCAAGCCGATCCCGTTTTTAAAGGCGTAAAGCGCGAGCTAGTCGCTAAAGATATGGAATACGCGATTAAGCGCTTTCGTGATCCAGCGGTGCGCAGCCCCTATTCTTGGCTGTTTGAAGACAAAATTCTAGGTCTAGACGAATTTACCGAAGCCGCCAAAAAATCTGGTAAGTTTGATTACGATGCGCCAATTGAAGGCGTAAAAGTGCTTGACCGCTACACCATAAGCTTCAAGCTAAAAGCACCTGACTACAACTTTATTTATTTTTTCGCCATGCCAAATGTTGCGCCCGTAGCGCGTGAGGTGATTGAGGCTTATAAAGAGGACACGATGGCACATCCCGTAGGCACGGGGCCGTTTGTATTGAAAGAGTGGGTGCGTCGCTCAAAAATTGTGTTGGAACGTAATCCTGATTATCGCGGCCACAGACTCAATACCGAATTCGCGGATAAAAATGATCCGTGGGACATGGAAGCTGTGAAGCGATTAGGTGGCAAAACCTTGCCATTGCTGGATCGTGTCGTAATTTACCCGATTGAAGAAGAGCAGCCACGCTTTTTGGCCTTCATGAATAAAGAGCACGATTTATTGGAAGAAACGCCTTTTGCGTACATGACGCAAGTGCTGGTAAACGGTAAGTTAACGCCAAAATTGCAGGCGCGTGATGTCAAGCCATTTAGAGACATGCAGCCTGAAATTACCTACGTGACGTTTAACATGGACAGCCCCGTGGTGGGTGGCTACAAGCCAGAAAACTTAGCCCTGCGCCGCGCCATGATTATGGCCCATGACCGTGAACAAGAAATCAATATAGTGCGCCGGGGTCAAGCGGTAGCTATAAACAGCCCGGCGCCCAACGGCGTGGTGGGTTATGACCCCACCTTTAAAGCCGACGAGCAAGAATTTAACCCGCCAAAAGCCAAAGCGCTACTGGATTTATACGGCTACTTAGACAAAGATGGCGATGGCTTTCGAGAGACGCCGGAAGGTAAAAAGCTAGTCTTGGAGTTTAAGTATTCATCCAACGAAAACGAAAAGCGCCAGTTAGCTGAGCTATGGGTAAAAAATTTAGCCACGGTAGGCCTAAAAATGGAAGCCATTGCGGTGCAATTTGCGGATTTACTCAAAGACCGCAAAGTGGGCAAATATATGATTTCGGAATTAGCCTGGGTTGCCGATTATCCCGATGCGCAAAATTTTTTGCAGTTACTCTACGGCCCAAACACCGATATTTCAAACGATGCTCGTTTTAAGCTGCCGGCTTACGACGCGCTTTATACCCAGTCTCTGCGCTTGCCAGATGGCATTGAACGCAACAAAATTTATCGCGAAATGAACCGCTTAGTGGTTACCTACGCGCCGTGGCGTTTCGGCGTGCAGCGCAACTTTACCCACCTAATTAACCCGTGGGTGCTAGGCTACAAAAAACATCCGATTTATTTCACCAGCTTTAGATATTTAGATATTGACACGCAGCTACAGCAAGCCAATATGGCACAGTAACAGCACGATCCGCTGACACCCGCTTTCCACCTCTCTCCCTTCGAGGGAGAGAGGCTGGGGAGGGGGGGGGGCGGCACTAAATCTACAGAGTAACAAATCACGCGCAACACCAATTTTGCAGCACCTGAATTTTAAAAAGAACGGAAGGAAGTGTAATGACCGCTTATATCCTCAGACGACTCTGGCAGATGATCCCCACTTTAGCTGGTGTGGTGCTACTCATCTTTGTGCTGTTCAATTTGTTTGGTGGTGACCCCGCCCTGGTGTTGGCAGGCAAAATTACCAACCCTGAACAAATCGCAAATATCCGTAAGCAGTTGGGCGTCGATCAGCCTTATTACATTCAGCTGTGGATATTCGTAAAGCAAATCGTCACGTTTGATTTTGGGCGGTCTTGGGCCACCAACGAGCTTGTTTCTGAGATTTTTAAAACCAGGCTTGGCCCCACGCTCACCATCATGATTCCCGTGTTGGTGCTTGAAACGGTCATCGGCGTGATTTTAGCCGTTGGCGTTGCCTATGTTCGTGGCACCTTGACTGACCGTATGATTATGATGATCTGTACAGCGGCTATGTCGATTAGCTTCTTGGTCTACATCATCGTGTTCCAATATTTGTTTGGATTTGTATACGGTATTTTTCCGGTACAAGGCTGGAGCGATAGCTTTTGGAAAAACCTGATCACCTACGCCCCATTGCCGATCATGCTGGCTGTATTTGTTGGCTTGGCACCAGCGTTGCGGCTGTACCGCAGCTTCTTCTTAGATGAAGTCAATAATGACTATGTGCGCACCGCGCGCGCCAAGGGTTTATCTGAAAAAACCGTGATGTTAAAGCATGTGCTGCGCAACGCCATGATCCAAATTTTAACCAACGTCGGCATCGCATTGCCGGGCATTTTTGTAGGTTCGTTTTTGCTTGAGCAATTCTTCTCAATTCCGGGCCTAGGCCGCGAGATTTTAACCGCTGTTAATCGTTCCGACTTCCCTGTGATTAAAGCCGCTACCGTTTATTTGGCAATGGTCACCATGCTAATAAACTTGCTCGTCGATATTGGCTACAAGCTGGTCGATCCGCGCGTGACGTTTAAATAAGCGTCCGAACAAACTATAAATCATATGCTTGAAGATGCCCTAAAACAGGGCATCTTCAAGCACTCAAGATAATCAATTGCAGGAGAGTTTCATGTCATCAGCAACCTTAAATTCAACAGTAGCTGCACCGATGCACCAGCCATCGCCCGGATTGTGGACCCTCGCATGGCGACGTCTAAAGCGGGATAAAGTTGGCATGATTGCGCTGATTGTCGTAGCGTTATTTTTGCTCTTGATCATCAGTTCGGCCACCGGATTAGTGGCTAAAAATTGGTCGAAAGAAGTGGGCGTGTCGTACGCTAATCCCTCTTTCATGGCGGGAGCTGAAAACTTAGAAGCCGCTAGAAGCACTGTTGCTGCTAAAAGCACCGTACCAGTTGTAGATATTTCTGATATTGATCCCTTAGCACCACGCTATAAAGAATGGGAAGAGCGCACCAAACTGATAAAAACAACCGAAGTAACACGCTCCGAAACCTTGCCTTTTGGTGGCGACAAATGGGGTCGCGACGTGTTGCAAAAAGCCGTGAAGGGTGCCGAAATATCGATCTTTGTAGGCCTTGTTGCCGCGTTGTTCGCCACCGCAATTGGCACCATTTTGGGCGCGCTTTCAGGTTATTTGGGCGGTAAAGTGGGCGATACGCTCGAATGGTTTTATAACATCTTCACGTCTATCCCCTATATTTTGCTCATCCTAGCGTTTGCGGCCGTTTTCAAAGGGGGGCTACTCACCATCATTGCCATTTTAGGGCTTACTGGCTGGACCGGTATTTACCGATTGGTGCGCGCAGAATACATCAAGCATTCCTCGCGCGAGTACGTGCGCGCAGCTGAAGCTATTGGTGCGTCTCATAGTTCGCGCATGTTTGGTCATATTTTGCCAAATGTGAGCCACGTAATGTTAGTGCAGTTATCGCAGCATGTGGTGCAGTTCATTAAGGCTGAAGTTATTTTGTCTTTCCTCGGTTTGGGCGTGCCTGTAGATCAAGTTTCATGGGGAACCATGTTGGCTGAAGCGCAAAGTGAATTGGTGATTGGTAAGTGGTGGCAGCTGGCGGCGGCAGGACTTTCAATGGCGGTGTTGGTCACGGCATTTTCGCTGCTGACCGATAGTCTGCGCGATGCACTTGATCCAAAGTTGAAATAATTCAGCCACCACCAGAACGCCAAAAGGAAAATACGGCCATGTCAAACCTATTAGAAGTTAAAAACTTAGACGTAAAATTTCGCTTAGACGGCGGCAAAATTTTTGAAGCCGTCAAAGGCGTCAGCTTTAATGTGCCCACAAATTCCACCGTCGCTTTGGTGGGCGAATCAGGCTCCGGTAAATCGGTGTCCGCCATGTCTATAGTGGGGCTATTGCCGCGTGAAACGGCCATCTTGGCACCAAAAAGCGAAATTTTGTACTACGGTAACGGCGCACCCCGCGATTTATTAAAACTACCTGACGCAAACTTGCGCGCGATTCGCGGTAAAGAAATTTCGGTTATTTTTCAAGAACCGATGTCGTCCCTTAACCCAGTATTTACCGTGGGTTCGCAAATTGCCGAAGTGCTGCGCCTACACATGGGCATGAGCACCAAGCAAGCGCTTGACCGTGCTTGCGCGCTAATGGATGAGGTAGGCATTCCGATGCCAATACAGCGCATGAAGAGCTTTCCGCATGAATTATCGGGCGGCCAGCAACAGCGCGTCATGATCGCCATGGCTATCGCATGTGAGCCAAAACTATTGATTGCCGATGAGCCAACTACGGCGCTCGACGTTACGATCCAAAAGCAAATTCTCGATCTCATTGCCAAGCTGCAAGTTAGCCACAAAATGAGCGTGCTGTTTATCACCCATGATTTAGCCGTGGTAGGCGAAATTGCGGATAGCGTGGTGGTGATGCAATCTGGTGAAATTAAAGAATCAGGCTCAGCCAAACAAATTTTTGAAGCGCCCGCACACCCTTATACCAAAGCGCTCTTGGCTTGTCGCCCCAATGTGGATAGCCGGCCAATTCGCTTGCCCGTGATTGAAGATTTTTTAAAAGGCGGCACGCTGCCCGCAATCAATACCGACCAGCGCAAGCGCGGCTTCATGCCGGAAGACCAAGTAATTTTAGAAGTGAAAAACCTGAAAAAAGCCTTCTTTTTAAAAGACGGTTTATTCAAAAAGAAGGAAGTTACCGCCGTTAAAGACGCATCTTTTAAATTGATGAAAGGCAAAACTTTAGGCTTAGTGGGCGAATCAGGCTCCGGCAAAACAACGGTTGGATTAACGCTGATGCGCCTGCATGCAGCCACGGGCGGAAAAGTACTGTTTGAAGGCAAAGATTTATTGAGTTTGAGCGAAAATGAATTTAAAGCTTACAAACGCCGTATTCAAATCGTATTTCAAAATCCCTATGCATCGCTCAACCCGCGCTATACCGTTGGCCAAATTTTATTAGAGCCGATGCGCATTCACAAAATTGGTGCAAACGACCAAGAGCGTGTAGCCACCGCAATGGCATTATTAAAGCGGGTAAGCCTGCCCGAAGTAAGTTTCTACAAATATCCGCACGAATTCTCCGGCGGCCAGCGCCAGCGAATCGCGATTGCGCGCTGCCTAACCATGAAGCCAGACGTACTAATTTGCGATGAGTCCGTATCCGCCCTTGACGTATCGGTGCAAGCGCAAGTGCTAAACCTGCTGCAAGACTTGCAAGACGAATTTAAGATGAGCTACATCTTCATTTCGCATGATCTTGCAGTGGTCAAATACATCTCCGATCAAGTCATGGTAATGAGCGAAGGTGATGTAATTGAAATCGCCAACTCGGATGATATCTATTTAAATCCGCAGCAAGAATATACCCGCAAATTGTTGGGTTCAATACCGAAGGGCTGGCAAGAAGGGGTTGCCGCTTAGCGGTTATAGTAGTTGCCTGAAGATGCCCTATAATAGGGCGTTTTCACGCAGTTTATGCATGCGTCAGATAGGCGCAAACGGCACCGCTGTCGCTACAAGATAATGCTGGCCACGCCTTGCTCGGCTAAAAGCCTCACTGCTTTTTTATCGAACGATACAAAAACTGTGCCGCTGCGAACCATTTGACTGCCAGTATAGGCAATGACGCCATCGGCAAAATCGCCACCGCGCTGCATCATCGCTAAGCCAGCCGCCACCTCATCTTCGTGAATGATTATTTTAGTTTCGCTGGCTAAAAATAGTTCGATAACTGATTGTATTTGCTCAGTTTTTAGTTTGTAGAGCGATGTTAATACCCATACCAGCTCACAAAACACGTGGGTCGGAATGATGATCTCGGTGGCAGTTTCAAATAACTTTGCTACCGCGTCATTTTGGACTTTGTCGGCTGGCGATTTTAATACGCCTCGCACCAATATGTTGGTGTCAACAATTGCCCTCACTGCGCATCGCCCAAACCAGCTGCACCATTGAGTGCGTAGCCCTCTTGGATCGCAGCATCTATTTCTTCAGTCGTGAAATGCAGGTCAGTCTCAATACATCCCAATAGCGCACTAATAGGTACCGCCGAATGTTGCGCTTGGATTTTTAAGCTGCCGTCTGGAAGTTTTTTGACCAACACTTTATCGCCTGCTTTAACGCCAATATGTTCCAAAAGTTGCTTGTTAAACGTGAATTGGCCTTTGGCAGTTAACGTCATCGTGTTCATGTTTTGCACCTTTATCAAAAAGTAATGGTAATTTAAAGCTTAAATTACTTTCAGTCAAGTTTTAGCAATCCGAAAGGATTGGCGGGCTGCTTTTTGATGCCGCCGCTGATTAAACGCGCAGTGGCGCTTCATCCATCAACGCTATCTGCTCCCGCAATTCTAAAATCCGATCCTGCCAATATCGCGTGGTGTTAAACCACGGAAACGCTAAGGGAAACGCGGGGTCTTCCCATCGTTGCGCCAGCCACGCGCTGTAGTGCAGCAGGCGCAGGGTGCGCAGGCCTTCTAGTAATGGCAGTTCATCGGTATTAAATTCGCAGAAATCTTCGTAACCTTCTATTATGTCGAGCAACTGTGATTGCATATTGGCGCGGTCGCCGGATAGCAGCATCCATAAGTCTTGCAGGGCAGGGCCTTGGCGAGAGTCATCGAAATCGACAAAATAGGGGCCTGCCTGCTGGCCGCTACCAACGGCCATTTCCTCCGGCAGCCACAGCACATTGCCCGCGTGGCAATCGCCATGCAAACGGATTTGCGCCACATCTCCCGCACGGTCAAAACAACGGGCTGCCCCTTCTACCGCTAATGCGCTTGCAGCTTCCCAGGCAGGGCGAATATCTGCTGGTATCAATAGGCTGGAAAGCAAGTAATTACGGGGCTCTTCAGCCATTGTTGCAATGCTAATCACGGGCCGATGCGCAAAGGTTTCGCGCTTGCCGACAGCGTGGATCCTGCCGATGAATCGGCCCATCCATTGCCGCGTTATTTTTTGGTCAAACTCCGCCGCGCGGCCACGCTGGTGGGGGTAGAGCGCAAAACGAAAATCATCGACCGTGCGCAGGGCAATATTGTTGAAAACCAAGGGTGCAACAACCGGAATTTCTTCGGCCTGTAACTGCTGGCTAAAGCGATGTTCTTCCCCTATTTGCGCGTCACTCCAGCGGTTTGGTCGATAAAACTTAGCGACAATTTTTTGCCTGATCAAATGCGGTTCACGCGCTTCAGATTCAAGGCCAATTTGATACACCCGATTTTCGAAACTATTAAGCGCCTGCAAGCGACCATCCACCGTAAAGCCGCATTGTTCAGCTGCCCGTAACACCACATCAGGGGTTAAATGTTCGAAAGGTTTCGCTTTCGCACTGGCTTGATGTGGTGTTGCTTCCTGCATAAAGTTTAAACGCTCCCTAAGAAGTCACTCTTACCAATCTCAACACCGTTATGACGCAAAATTGCATAAACCATCGCCAAGTGAAAATGAAAATTTGGCAGCACAAAATGAATCAAGTAGGCCTGCCCTTTAAAGTTAATCGGTTTACCGCCGATAGTGAGGCTGATTTCACGGTCTTCTTGACCATCAATTTGCGCCGCGCTTACTGTGGATGCAAAGGCCATGGTTTTTTCGACACGAACAATCAGTTCGGCAAAGGTTTTTTCGTTGTCGTCATACTTCGGAATGTCTAAACCTGCTAAACGTGCGGTGGAACCTTTAGCAAAATCGGTGGCAATTTGCACTTGCCGCGCCAGCGGAAACATATCCGGCGCTAACCGGCCATTCATTAAAACAGACTCATCAATTTTTTTTGCAGCGCAAAAAGCGGCGCCTTTTTCAAGCAACACTTTCGTATTGGAGAGCATGCGTAGAAAGGCTGGAACGCTGGCTTGGAACATAGAAATTGTCATGAAAAACTCCTTGTGGAAAGGTTGCTAGTGTACCTTGAACCGGGTTCGTGCAGCGCTTAGGCGCGCTGGACTTATGGTAAATTCTTAATCTAGTAAACCGCAGAATGTAGTTTCCAAAAAGGGGTTAGACAAATGGCACTTAAACGTCCCGCATGGCCACAAGGCCGCACCATATTTTTAGAGCATAGTTCAAAGATTTTGCGAGGTAACCCCTATGGTGACGCTACGGTGCGTAAAGTAGCGGTTTGGTTGCCACCGGAATATGACGAAGGGCGAAACACTAAAATTGGCCAAGCGGCGCGGCGTTTCCCGGTTATTTACGATCTGGTGGGCTATACCGGCTCGGGACTGTCGCACACTAATTGGCGGGCGTTCGATGACAATATTCCTGAGCGCGCCGCGCGTTTGATGGCCGAGAAGAAAATGGGCCCCACCATCATGGTGTTTCCCGACTGCTTTACTGCGTTGGGCGGCAACCAGTACGTCAACAGCAGCGCTATCGGCGGATACGCTGATTATTTGACCAAAGAAATTATTCCCTTCATCGATGCGGAGTTGCGCACGATGCCCTCCCGCGAGCATCGCGCGTGCTTCGGCAAGTCATCGGGCGGCTATGGTGCGATGATTCACGGCATGAAATATCCGCAGAGTTGGGGCGCGATTGCGAACCATTCGGGCGATGCAAATTTTGATTTTGTCTACATGAACAGTTGGCCATCAGCCCTCACCGAACTCATGAAGCATCGCAGCAAAGCCAGAGTTGCCGGCAAAATAAGCGTGCTAAAAGAGGAGACCAATGCGGCTTTAGGCCATGACGACGGCAGAGTTAAAAATTTTTTAAATACAGTCTGGCAAAAGGAAGGCCTAAGTGGCGGCGAAATAGAAACCCTCATGCTCATCGCCATGGCTGCGAGCTATGATCCAAACCCTGATGTCCCGCGCGGCTTTCATCTGCCATTCAATTTGGAAACTGGTGAAATTATTCCCGCACGTTGGAAGCAATGGCAAAAACACGATCCTATCAATATGGTCGGGCGTTACAAAGCTAACTTACTAAAACTTAAAGGCATCTATATTGATTGTGGCTGGTCAGATCAATATCATATTCACTACGGATCGCGCATATTATCCAAGCGCTTCAACCTCGCTGGGGTCGCGCACACCTACGAAGAGTTCGCCGGTACACACTCAAATATCGATCATCGCACCGCGCAGAGTTTGCCATTTTTATATAAGGCCATCGCCTAAGGGTGGGGTTGTCGTTATCCCACAAACTAAGAGAGCCAAAAAAAAGCCATGACGCAAAGTCATGGCTTCTTATACTATTTAGCGCACTGCGCAACCGAAGGTGCAACAGCTAGCTAAGTACTAATTTAGAATCCAAAATCGATTACTGCTGAGATCGCATCTTGTTTCACATTAGATTTGCTGCCCACTTTGTTGTAAGCCACCGATAAACCCACTTTGTCAGTGATTTTACCGTTTACACCAAGCGTGAAGGTGCTCCATGTAGTGTCGCCGGAAACGCCTGGAATGGTGTAGGTGGTACCAGTTGTTACGACCAATGGCGAAGCGGTGATGTCACGTGCGCGAGTAGAGCCTTCACGGTCGATCGTAAAGCGGAGGTAAGGAGACCAATTGCCCATGGCGTAGCTTGCGCGTACACCAAAGCTAGTTACCTTAGACAAGCGTGTTTGCGAACCAATTTTTAGATCAGCCGTACCAGCGCCAGTCTCAGAGTAGCCGTTTACGTCAACCTTTTGGGTAGTGAAGTTAGCAAAAGGGCCGATGGCCAATCCACGCAAATCATCCGGCATGAAATCGTAGCCAACAGTCAGTGCAGCGGAAGCATTGCTACCGTTAGTGGATGAAGATGCGGTACGGATAACTTGGCCTAGTTCTACGCCACGCTGCACGTTTTTAAACTTAACATCGGCAACCGATAAAGTAGCATTACCGTACAAACCATCCATTTTAATGGAGGCAAATGCGGACAGCACGTTTTCGCTCGTATCAAACTTACCCATGCCGCCCATGTTGGCTTTGGAAGTGGAATTACCGGCAGCCACACCTACTGTTGCCGCTTCAGAAGCGCGCATTGTTGCACCTACTGCAAACGAACCGTATTTAGTATTGGTCGCTGGGTTTAGGTTTGTGGTGCTCACATCATATTTGCCAGAATCAGCACCAGCAAACACAGCGATAGAACCCACAGCACGCGACATGCCCTGACGCACGCCTTGGTCTAACACGCGGATATGGCTTTCGCGCGTGCGCAATGGGGACTCAGCCAGCATTGACGCTGAATTTGGGCCATCAATTAAGCTGCGAACATAGTCAGCAACAATTTTGTGCGCGCCAGTCGTTGGGTGCACACCATCGGCAAAAAGATAGCTGGTTGCGGCGTTGGCAGTAACCAGTGCGGCTGGCGTGCAAAACAACGACGTACCTTGCGTGAGCGCGAGGTTACATGCGCGGGCTGTGGTGTTGCTAAAGCCGAACGCTGAAGCGTTGGCGCTAATATCTCTTAGTAATGAGAATGTATCAACGGGAATAACACTGATATTGTTTTGGGCAAGTCCCGCGAACAAGGTGGTGTTGTAGCCAGCCGTAAGTGCCGTAATTGTCCCTGCGAGTGGGTTAGACGAGAACTCTGGTGAGGCACCGATGTCCGGGATGTTGAATACAACAACGTATCTAGCGCCGGCAGCTTTTAGGCGGCCAATTTGTTGGATTTGGGCACCTGCCGCACCAAGTACGTTAGCTTGTAGCTGTGCAGGGGAAATTAAGCCCGCTTGTAGCGCGCCTAAGTTTGCAAAAATATCATTGGCACCTGCCCAAACACCAAAAAGCGCGCCCGGATCAGCGCGGCCAGAGCCTGCCAAATATTCACCAATTTGGGTAGAAACAGGGCGCTGTGTGCCACCAGGGCCTACCAAGCTTGCTGGCGATGGCTCAGCTACACGCATGCCGCCTTGGGCATAGATGCCGCCGCCAGCGTTCGACGCTTTTGCCACGCCACCGTAGTATTGGGCAATAATTTCTGACCAGACTAGGCCAGGATTAGTCGTGAATTTGCCAGTGGCATTGGCCGTTGGCGCGCCTAAAAGGGCGGTGATGCCTGGGCGGTAGTAGCCAGCGTCAGATAGAGAATCACCAAATATATATACGCCCGTAAATTGCACAGCGTTCGCAGCCGGTGCAGCAGCAAGCAACGCGCCCGCGACGACAGCAGGAATCACACGCTTTAAGTTTTGTTTGATGGTTTTGACAGTTTTTGCGGCACGCATGAAAATCTCCTCAGGGGGGTTAATGACTTTGTAAAAAATTTTATTGGTTTTAGGGCTAGAAACCTAATTAAAACAGTTACTTACACTATAGTTCGTGATTTGCGTGACTCCAGCTCGCGCAACTCACATTTACAAGCGCAAATAATGGCACATCTAGCCGATGCCGACAAGAATCTGCCATCATCGTGCAGCTTCAGCGCTTAAAGTGTTGTGTTTGTGTTGCCTTCGCCGATCAGCACCCTAGGTTGGTGCTACCAAACTGTAACTTGATCACTGGCAAAGCGGGTCATCTTATCCCCACTTTTGCAGCCGAATGCAGCGCTAAATTCTGGCAAGTTGCCAAGCGGGCCTAAAATGCGGAATTTTGCGGGGGAATGGGAATCGGTCAAAATTCGCCGACGTAATTCTTCAGGGCGTACATTTTGCCGCCAAGATTGCCCGTAGTTTAAGAAAAACCGTTGTTCCGGCGACAAACCGGCAATTTTCGCGCGGGCTGCACTATTAGGCGCGCCCAGCGCACTTTGCAGGCCTAAAAACGCGACGCGCAAGCCGCCAAAATCAGCAATATTTTCGCCCAAGGTCGCGCGGCCATTAATATTCATGCCTGGTAAGGGAGAGTAAGCATCGTATTGGCGGGCGATAGCGTCGGCTTTTTTGGTATAGCGGGCAGCGTCCACGGCAGTCCACCAATCGCGGCGATTGCCAACTGCATCAAACTTACGGCCGTTGTCATCAAAGCCGTGAGTTAATTCATGGCCTATCACCATGCCAATACCGCCATAGTTTGAAGCATCATCAGCAGCTTCATCAAAAAATGGCGCCTGTAAAATGCCCGCAGGAAATACAATTTCATTTAAGCCGCTGCTGTAATAAGCGTTTACGGTTGCCGGACTCATGCCCCAAACGCTACGATCAATCGGCGTGCCTAAGCGAGCGTGATTACGGGCAATTTCGGCAGAAGTAGCGCGCATCACGTTGCCCGCGTAATCGTCGGCCGTAATTTCTAGCTTCGAATAGTCTTTCCACACGTCGGGATAGCCAATTTTTACGCTAATGGCATCAAGTTTAGTGGTGGCTTCTTTTTTCGTGTCGGCACCCATCCAATCTAGTTCAGCAATGCGGCTACGCAGTGCGGCGGTAACGTTTTTTACCAGTTGCAATGATTTGGCTTTGGCCGTTGGTGTGAATGCTTTCGCCACGTAAAGTTGCCCGAGCAGTTCGCCTACCGAACGATCGATGGTGGCAATTACCCGCTTATTCTGCGCTTCAATCTCAGGGGTACCGGCGATCGCCTTGCCGTAAAAATCAAAATTTTCGAGCGCAAAACTTTCACCCATTACCGGTGCATAAACGCGCGCTAAATGCCACTGCGCGTAGGACAACCAATCGGCCGGTGACGTAGATTTGGCAACATCAGAAAGCGCTTGAAAAAATGCAGGCTGCCCAACGTTAATGTCGCCAGCGTTGTCAATGCCAGCCGCACTAAAATAAGTGCGCCAATCTATATTTGGCGCGGCTTTCGAAAGGGTGGCTAAATTGCCAAGGTTGTAAGTCTTATCGGGATCACGCGCCTCAACCCGTGTCATTGAAGCCTTTGCCAATGCGGTTTCGAGTGTCATGACTGCTGCTGCACGCTCTGTGGCGATTGCGGCACTTACACCCAATAGTTCAAAATTACGTGCGATGTGGATGACATAAGCTTCACGTTGCTTTACCGAACGCTCGTCGGTTGAAAAATAATACTCGCGCTCGGGCATGCCCAAGCCACCTTGAAACACATTAACAATGTAGCGACTACTGTTTTTACGATCCTGCCGCACCCCCATCGAAAACCCCGCACCCACACCATTTTTATGCATCGTACCCAGCAATTGCGCAAGCTCAGTCGTCACTGGCGCTTTGCCGGTAAAGCCATCTAACAAGCTCATTACAGCGGAGGAGTTACTATTTTTAGCATTCATCCCGCTCGTATAAAAATCAGCAATTTTTTGCTGCGTAGCCGTCGCTTTTTTAGCGGCAGATGCCGCTAAAGCTTCGTCAATAACCGCTTGCAACACCGCGCGATTCCGCGCCTCAATCTCTGCAAACGCCCCCCACAAAGGCTTATCCGCCGGAATCGGATTCGCGTCCTGCCAACTACCCACCGCATGGCGGTAAAAGTCATCACAGGGAGCCACGTTGCGGTCGATGTGGGCGATGTTTACGCCCGGGGGTGTTGGTGTGGGGGCTTGGGCTTGCGCAAATGTCGAGGCAATTGCAGTGGCAAGCAGTGCAAAGCGGAAGGTGATTTTCATGGGGTCGCTAAATTTAGAAAAAGATGAGGGTGAATTGTAATTGAAGCGGAAGACGTTATTGCTGGCGGCACCCAAATAGCGATACTTGGCAGAAAGCGATACAGAAAATTGCGCTAAGAGGCACCGTCTGTTAATAAATATACTGTATGTGTATGCAGTGTATTTTTGCTCGCAAAGCAGAAAAATTTAGAAACTTATTCGAGGGCAATAATGGAGAAAATTCGTGTGCTTTCCAGCAAACTCATGTGCAATAAGAATCACATTAAACAGTGATGCACTTCTGGCAATTGCAAGTGCAAAAATAGCGGATTGGTCAACGCGATACGTGTTTTCGAGCAATACTTCGCAGCAGAAAAGCAAACCGTGCTAGGATTAATTGGTCCGTCATTATATTTTCGTTTGAGAAGCGATGTTAAAGTGAAAAAACCGAAAACACATTCAATTCTCGCTAGTCCAAACAAATATAAAATTTGTGATTTTCATTATCACGTTGACGACGAAGACGAGAGCCAGTGCTTCATCGACATGGCGTTGCAGAAGGACAAAGAAACTATCGTGCTTAGGTTTTGGCGACCTATCAATTTAAAAATTGAACATGGCTTCCCCCAGCCAACGAGCGGCATGGTGTTCTACGATGTTTCGACCAGCGGGCTAGAAAATATTGGTGTTGAAGTCGCTGACTTTGAGGCTTCTTGGGGCACAGTTACATTTTCTGCCAAACGGGTGGAAAGACTCGGCTCACCCCGCGAGCAACGAACCTAACGGCACCCATTAACCCAACATGCAAGTATGCTTTTACAGACAATTCACCCCAACACAAAAGGTTAAGTCATGTCCAATATGCTCCTACTAGGCACTCGCAAAGGCACAATAATCGTTGACCGCACTAATTCCGGTTGGCAGCCTCGACCCATCGAGCACGCGGGTATTCCCGTGTGTTACGCGGCGCGGGATCCGCGTGATGGGACATTGTGGGCCTCTTTGGATCATGGGCATTGGGGGCCGAAGTTGTCGCGTTCGCGCGACGGGGGCGCTACTTGGGTTGATGTGTCGTCTTTAAAATATCCGGAAGGTGCGCGCTATATTGTGAAGGTGCTGCCCACGCCGGATTTTGATCCTGCAGCGCCGATAGGCGCGCCGGAATACGCGGATGCATCCGTGTACAAGATTTGGAACATCGCATTCGGCGCGGCTCATCAGCCGGCCAGGTTGTATGCAGGCTCGATTCCGGGCGGATTGTTCGTTAGTGATGATGGCGGCGATACTTGGGCGCTGAATCGACCGTTATGGAACCATGAAAGTCGTGGTGGCGATTTATTTGCGGGTGATGCAACGAGCGAAAATTGTTGGTCGGGAACGCCTGCAAGTATTGATTACGGCGTGTTCGAGCCGGGCATTCATTCCATCGTGATTGACCCGCGCAATCCGGATCACTTATATGTCGCCGCATCCTCCGCAGGGGTGATTGAGTCATCCGACGGTGGCAAAACTTGGACGGGATGCAATAGCGGCATGTTGAACGATTACATGCCAGAACCAGAATCAGCGTGGGGTCACGACCCGCATTTTGTGGCCGCGTGCAACGGGCAACCCGATCACCTATGGCAGCAGAATCACTGTGGGGTTTTTTACAGCAGCGATGGCGCTAAAAATTGGAAAAAAGTTAGCGCCCCAGAAGCGGGTGTGCATTTTGGCTTCCCCATTGCAGTAGACGCACATGACGGAAGAACCGCATGGATAGTGCCTGCGCGCAGTGATGCCGCCCGAATGGCGCTGAGCGACGGCCTGTGCGTGGCGCGAACAACGGACGGCGGACAATCGTGGCAAGTGAAACGCAACGGCTTGCCGCAAGCGCATGCCTACGACGTGGTGTTGCGGCACAGCCTTGATGTGGCCAGTGACTGCGTGTGTTTTGGCAGCACTTCGGGCAACGTATATTTATCGGAAGATCGCGGTGAAACATGGCAATGCTTGGGCAGCAATTTTCCGCCGGTGTACTCGGTTCGATTTGGCTAATTTTTAGGTTTAAGTCATGCCCACCGTAAAAATGACCCACCATCTGTATCAGTTTTTTCCAGCGCTTGAAAACCGCGCACTCACTGTGCCAGCAGGCTCAGTCGCGCAAGTTTTACAAGCGATAAATCAGATTTCCCCCGGCTTCACCGACTACGTACTCGATGATCGCGGCGCGCTGCGGCGGCATGTGACCGTTAGCATCAATAATAATTTACTGATCGACAGAAAAAAGCTTTCGGATCATGTTGGTGATGATGGAGTTGTTTATATTTTTCAGGCGCTGAGCGGTGGTTAAGTGTGACGCGCGCGCAGATCGTAGGGTTCCACCAGGATTTCTCTTGTTTTAAGCTTTATATAATGTGCTGGAGAAGTCTAAGAATAGGGCGTCTCCAGCACATTTACTCTTAGATTATGAATCGCTATTAGTCGTTAGGCAAGTGTTAAACAGTCAATGTAATAGGCTCCAACGCTTCACCTTGCGCCACAATTCGACCAATGGCGACAGTTTTATCGTACCCAAGCGCGCGCAGTTCCGCGATACACGCTTCTACGCGATCGGGCGGCACACTGGCTAGCAAACCACCGGCGGTTTGCGGATCAAAAATTAGTGGGTAGCGGGGGTGTTTTACCATTGCTTCTTGGTTGCGGAGGCCGCGTCGCAGGCGCACATTGGCGCTTTGTAGTGAGCTGACAATGCCTAGGGCTACACATTCTTCGGCGCCGTCCAAAAGCGGTAGGGCAGTTAGGTTTAGTTCGGCGTCAACGCCTGATGGCCGCGTCATTTCGATTAAATGGCCTAGCAAACCGAAGCCGGTAAGGTCGGTGCAGGCCGTGGCGCCGTGCTCAAATAGGCACTTGGCACCTAGGCGATTGGATACCACCATTGACCGTAATGCGCCGTCAATCCAGCGGCCTTTTGCGGCCAAACGGGCGTGGGCTGCAAACAAGGTGCCGGTACCAATCGGTTTGGTCAGTATCAAAATGTCGCCGGGCTTCATGCCGCTTTTGCGCAAAATTTTGCCCGGTTCGTCGTCAATCAAGCCGTTGACGGCAAAGCCCAGCGCTAGCTCTTTGCCTTCGCCCGTGTGCCCGCCTACAAGGGCGCAATTGGCTTCGTTAAGCACTTCTAGCGCGCCTGTCATCATTTGAAACAGCACGTCTTCAACCTTGGCTTCAAGGCCCGATGGCACGGTGGCGATGGCAGTGGCCGATTGCGCGGTGGCCCCCATGGCCCAAATATCGCCTAACGCATGGTTGGCGGCCACTTTGCCGAATATATATGGATCATCAATAAACGAACGAAAAAAATCAACCGAATGCACCATGGCTTTGCCCGGCGGCACGCGAACTACGGCGGCGTCATCGGGGTCTTTTAGGCCGATAATTACATCGTCGCGATCAACTGGATGTAAGTTGCTGAGCGCGCGTGACAGCACCGTGGAGCCCACTTTTGCGCCGCAACCGCCGCAGCGCATGGCCACAGCCGAAATGGCCTGCAGCGATTCTTCTTGGCTCAACTTGACGTTGTTTGCCGTATTTACGACCGGCTTGGCTGACGGATCCATCGGCGTGAGATCTTGAAATTTGCGCATGAAGCGGCGGTCAATCCAGTCTTTCCATTGCCACACCTTAGCGCCGGCAAATCCTAGCCAGCCGCGTGAAGCCACTGCGTATTTATCGCCGGTGCTAATTAACGCCAGCCAAGTGCGTTGCGGGTGGTAGGCTTGCAGCGGCGTTCCGGCTACGGCACGGCGCAAATTTTCAGTGAGTGGCGGGCCTTGGCGTACGGCAAACACACCGGCTTTTTCAAGTTTAAAGTTAACCATATTGGCGATATCGCCCGCCGCAAAAATATCAGTATCGGTCACGGTTTGCAGGGTGTCGGTGACGTTAATGAAGCCGTCTGCATCAAGTGCCAAGCCCGTTTCGCGCAGCCACGGCGCGCCGCCCGCGCTCGTCACCCACACAATTTCGTCCGCGCTAAATGATTCACCATTGGCAGTTTGCAATCGGCCGCTAAACACCTGCGTGACGCCCGCATCGCGATGCACCACCACGCCGCGCGCGGCCAACACTTTTTCAAAACGCTGACGCACGCCGTCGTTATGCGTGGGCAAAATGGTTGCGCCGCTAGTGAACAAATGAAAGCGTAGATCGTTAGGGTCGCGGTGTAACTTGCGTAGTTCATTGTGCAGCCGAAATTGCATTGCCAACAATAATTCTACGCCGCCCGCGCCCGCGCCCACAACGGCAATGGTGAGTTTGCCAGGGTGTTGTTGAACCCGATTTAGAAGCGCTAGCCAGCGATCATTAAAACGCTGAATCGGCTTTACCGCTACGGTGTGCTCTGTCGCACCGGGTACGTGCGCCAGTTGCGGGGTAGAGCCGATATTGATCGATAACTGGTCATACGGCACCGGCGGGCGATTGCGGCACAGCACTTTTTTGTTTTTACGATCAATGCCAATCACTTCATCGCGATACAAACGGGCGCCTGCGAATACCGCCAAACGGCTCAGGTCAATATGCACATCATCGTAGTCGTAATGGCCTGCCACATAGCCCGGCAACATGCCGGAGTAGGGCGTGTGCATATCGGTGCAAATAAGGGTTAAGCGCACACCGTCGATCGGCTTCATACCGAAGCTTTTGAGCACCCCAACGTGGCTATGCCCACCGCCAATGAGGACGATGTCTCTTAAAATTGGTTGATCCGATGTTTGCATTTTCTTGGCTTTGATTATTCTGTGGGTGAATCTAGTGGTGATGCTTTAAGAGGCCAAATTGTATATCACTGGCGCAGCGCTATCGGATGTACGTTTTTAACCGCCCAGTGGATTGCGTACCCCAGTAATATGGCTGGTGTGATTGTTTTTGCACTTTTGTGTTGGTTTTAACACGGCACAGGCATAAAATATTGGCAAACTATGACGTTAACTCTAATAAAGGAAAATTCATGCGCTCAATTTCACTATTTAAATCAGTAGTCATCGCTTGCGCGACATTGGCCTTTGCCGCACCTGCATTGGCTAAATGCAATAACTGCGGCACGGTAATTAACATCAAAACGATCACCGTAAAAGGCGAAGGCTCGGGCGTAGGCCTAGTAGCAGGCGGCGTTTTAGGCGGTGTGCTCGGGCATCAAGTAGGTAATGGACGGGGCAAAGACGCCGCAACCGTTGCTGGTGCGGCAGGCGGCGCTTACGTGGGACACCAAACTGAAAAAAATATGAAGAAGAAAAACCAATATCAAGTTATTGTGAAGCTAGAAACTGGTGTATCACGTACATTTACCTACAACGATGCCACGGCCTACAAAGTGGGTGATAAAATTAAAGTAGATGGCGGTAAATTAGTGCGGGGCTAGTTTTATTTTTAGCGCCTAAGCGTTAAAAGTAAGCCCATCATAAAGTAAAAAAGCCCGTAAACACGGGCTTTTTTACTTTATGATGGATTGAAGATGCCCTATTTTAGGGCATCTTCAGTCCAATTATTAGCGCTAACTGTCGCTCATATTTCTTGTTGTAAAGGATGTTGTAGTATGTCTACGTCTGCAATTATGTTGTTAATCGCTATTCCGCTTATTGTGTGGCGGCTCTACGCACGCCTGCGCCGCCTAATTGGCAGGCAGCGATCAAGCCTTGCGCGTCATTGGATTGTTGCTTTGTTTTTCCCGATTATCGTCGTGATGTTGGTGCTAGCCAATCACGGCTCACCCCTTGGGTTAGGCGGACTGTTGGCTGGCGTGTGCGGCGGCGTGGCGTTGGCAATTTGGGGTTTTAAACTTACCAAGTTTGAGCAAACCGAAGGCCAGTTTTTCTACACACCCAATACGCAGATAGGTATCGCAATTATTCTGCTGTTTGTGGCGCGCTTAAGCTATCGCTTATTTCAAATGGTCACGTTAACCGGGGATGCCGCGCAAGCCGCCAGCATTACTTTTACGCGCAGCCCGCTCACCACCGTCACCTTTGGCATGCTCGCTGGGTTTTATTGCTGTTATTCCATCGGCTTAATTCGGTGGCGAAAATCAACTAAAGCGGCGCAAAACTAATGCCTGAAGACGCCCAAAATAAGGGTATCCACAGCCTGTTTTTCTGGTAATTTTATCTCTCTAAAAATACGTCATGCAACCTAAAATTTTAAAAGACGCCGTCACCTTCGCGCCCATCGGCGAGCCAGTCGGCAATTTGTCGATTGGCCGTGGCGTGGTGCAGGGCGTACCGGGCAATTGCTACGTTGCAGCGGTAGAAAACAAAATTGCCAGCGGCTCTTTGGGCGCTCTAGAATGTCAGCGGCTCGCTAGTTTATTCACCATTTGTTTGCGCGAAAAAGCTGCGCTAGTTTTGTATTTAGACAGCGCTGGCGCCAAGATATCCGAAGGCCATGTGGCGCTGGGTGGTTTTCGTAAACTGTTTAAGCAAGCGCTCCAGCTGTCTGCTCACAACATCTCTGTGGTGACCGTGCTGGGTACCAATTGCTATGGTGGGGCATCGATGTTGGCGCAAGCCGGGCAAATTTGCTTCTTCACCACCCACACCAAGCTCGCCATGTCTGGCCCATCTATTTTGGCGCAGGCTGCGGGGGCAGATGTATTTGATGCCACGTTTCAAGCCGTGGCCCAAGCCGCCATTAGCGGTGCGGCGCGAGCAACGCAATCCACCCGCAATCGTGTTTTACCAACTGCAATCGACGCTAAAACACTCGCCATCACGCTACAAAACGCGTTCGCCGAAATTACCGCCGAGTCAAACTGGTCGGCGCGGCGCGTGGGTGATCTTAAAAGCAGGGCGGCAAAGTTTAATTTAGCGCCCGCCGCTGTGGAATCATTTAAACGCCCTGATTGTGAAAAACTGTTTCCCGAAGGCTACAGTTTGGAATATCAAAACGAAGTAGTCTTTGGCACCGCCAATTACCAAGGCCACGCGCATGATGTAATTGGTGTGGCCGCCCCTGGCGTGCGCACTTTAGGCAACTTGGGCGCCGCTAGCGCATGGGCGTTCGCACAACGTGCGCAGGCGCTAGCGCAAGACTTATCCGGCAAACCCTGCATTATTTTGCTAGATTGCGAGTCCCACAGCACCCAAATTGCCGACGAAAAGCCGATTCTGTCGGCCTATCTGCATCACCTAGCGCAAGCGCTGCAACAGCTCGCCCACAGCCGCACGGCGATACAACCGGGCGGACTTCCTTGCATCGTGTTAAATCGTGCTGGCGGAGGTGTATTTGTAGCATTTGCCGCCGCCACCAAAGTAGCAGTGGTGTACCAAGCGCAAATTCAATTGTTGCCAGCATCTGCCGTCAGCAATATCGTTGGCAACGCCACCGACGCGCCCGTGGAATTTAAAGATATCCAAGCTGCAGGTGTGGCTGAAGAAGAGCTAAAAATCGGCTATGTAGCACTATGATGGTTTTTAACCTAGCGTGCGACCAAGGCCACCGCTTCGAAGGCTGGTTTCGCTCCACCGACGCTTATCTAACCCAGCGCGCACAATCCCAAGTGCGCTGCCCCGTATGTGAAAGTGCGGAGGTGGAAAAGCTGCTTACGGCGCCGCGACTGAACCTAAGTGGTGCTAAAGCACCGGCTGATAGTGAAAACCACCAAACCGTGGAACCAGTGCAAGGCGGTGCTGCCACCGACCGACGCGCCGAGATTTCTAACACCACAACCGTGGCTAAAAATACCAGAACGCCGACCGTTGTGCCTGACTCAGTACCTGAAAATGCCCTAAATACGGGCATCTCCAACGATATTTATGGCCGTCTACGTAAGCCATCAAGCGTTCCTGGCATGCCTGAGCAGCAAGCACTTTTGGAGCGCGCGATAGCTGCTTTGCGTACGCGAATTTTGACCGAAACCGAAAATGTAGGCCGTAAATTTGCCGACGTTGCCAGAGCTATGAATAAAGGCGAAGAAGAAAACCGCGCCATTCGGGGCACCGTGACCCCTAAAGAAGCCGACGCCCTAGCCGATGAGGGCATCATCACCATGGCCTTGCCAGACGGTTTTTTGATAGAAGAAAAAATCCACTAAAATCGTGTAAAGCATGAACGGTGGAAGTGGGATATTGTCCTTTGTAGCACAGTGTTTCAAAATAGTGTAATAGTGTAAAATCTGGAGTTAATACTATTTTGGATCAAGCTATGCGCGTAACGCTCCCAAGCCGTTTTTCTAGCCTAACCTTTGCCACCGTTTTTTCAGTGTTGGTATCGTGTTTTAGCGTCACTGCCAACGCGGGCCTACCCACGCTAGTCACCCCAACGCTTCCCGAAGCCACTGACGCGTCGCCCTACAACTACAGCCTGCTAGTGGGCGGCACACCACCGCCAACAAGCGTGGTGGTAAGCGGCTTGCCAGCGGGCTTAACTGCTACCCACAACGGCACGGGGAGCTTAAAAATTACCGGCACGCCGACAGCGTTTGGCACGTTTAATTTGAGTTTGCTGGCGACCAATGCGGAGGGGTCGAAAAGTTTTGCAACAACGCTAACGGTCGTCAATGAGCAAACCCTCAGGGCGCAGTACAGCAGAGGGGTGACTACTGTTTCGACAGGCTTCGCGCATACTTGCACAATCGTCGGCGGAGAGGTGCAGTGTTGGGGCGATAATCGGTGGCAGCAGTTAGGTGATGGGACCAGCGCGGCTAAATTTACGCCTGTTTTTAGCGCAACACCTCCGAACGCAACAGCCGTGTCCGCGGGTCGAGAACATACCTGTGCCATCATTGACGGTGGGGTGCAATGTTGGGGTCATGTTGGATACGGTTTGCTCGGTGATGGTTCTACCGCTCCGAACGTCGGTTGCAGCCTAGGCTCGGGTTGTAATGTCCCGTCTGGGCCGTCAAAAGCACCGGTACAAACTATTCGGTCTAAAAGTGGGGCTGAAAAAATTGCCGCAGCGGCGCAGCACACCTGTGCGGTCATCAAGGGCGGTTTGACGTGCTGGGGGCTGCTGGGCGTCCCAAAAGGAGACGGAACGCTGAGCAACGTGTATTTTCCAACCGTGATTCTATCGGCGAATAGTGCGGTGACGGATATAGCGGTTGGCGCATATCAAACGTGTGCTGTGGTTGCTTCTAGTGTTCAGTGTTGGGACAAGCTGGGTTTGTACGTGGCGACTAGCGTGGCTGTGATACCCAATAATGAAGGTGCAACAGCCGTGAGTGTTGGCGGTAAGTATGTGCCCTTTACGTTTGGGGGCACCCCGCCAATTGTGCAACACGCATGTGCAGTCGTCACCGGCGGGTTGCAATGCTGGGGCAGCAATGAGAGTGGTCAGCTAGGAGATGGCACCGCCATAGACCGAACCACGCCGACCCAAATTTTCGCACCGAACAGCGGTGTAACAGCGGTATCGGCTGGAGAGACCCATACCTGCGCCGTGCTAAACGGTGGTTTGCAGTGCTGGGGCAGCAACCAGTCGAAGCAGAGGGGTGACGAGGCGCTAAGAAATAGCCTGAGTCCGATAAATGTGTTTGCAGCAAATAGTCGAGTCACTGCTGTATCTGCCCATGCGACCCATACCTGTGTTGTGATTGACGGTGGCATACAGTGTTGGGGCGATTCGACGGGTGGAAAGTTGGGAAGCGGAAAAGGCGAGAATGAGCCATTGAAAATACCGCCCCAACTCACGCTATCAACCAATACTGAATTGACGATGATAGCCGCCGGTGCTGCCCACAATTGCAGGCTTTTGTCCGGTGGCGTGCAATGCACCGGAGCAGACAACGACCGCGGACAACTTGGAGATGGTCCCGCAATTAATCAAGGAGCAGCGCTTCAAACGATCGCCGTAAACAGTGGCGTCACGGGACTTTCGAGCGGCACCGCCCATTCATGCGCGGTTATCAATGGCGGCGTGAGTTGTTGGGGTGATAACGCCAAAGCACAATTGCGACCCGGAGGCAGTACGGTGCAAGCGCTAGGGCTTCTCCAAGCGATAGCCCCAGCAGGTGATGCAACATTGGTTTCTGCGGGACATGCGCATACCTGTGCCGTGATTAACGGCGGGCTTCAATGCTGGGGTGATAACAGCACGGGTCAATTGGGTGCTGTTTTTACAGGCAGTCAACCTATTCAGGTGACTGTCATTGCGGCCAATGGAGGGGTACAGCAGGTGGCATCCGGTGCTGAGTTTACCTGTGCCGTTATAAACGGCGGATTACAATGTTGGGGCTCGTTGCAGGCTGTGCGTTTCCCGGACGGCGGCAGGCCTTATTATGAGTCCTTCACACCGCTACCGGTAATCGTTGCAAATAGTGGTGTGGTTAAGGTGGCTGTTGGCACGAAGCACATTTGTGCTCTCTTAGATGGGGGGCTGCGTTGTTTTGGTGCGCGAGGGAACGGTCAGATGGGGGATGGTAACGTCGGTACAATTCGAACTGTGTTTACTACTGTGGGAGTACGAAACGTAAATTTGATAGGTTATTTTGATTCTTCCGATCGCGCTGTACAAACTGTAGCAGCTGGTAGCGGAGTAACTGACGTGTCGGCGCGCGGAGACATTACGTGCGCGGTGGTAGCTGGCGGGGTGCAGTGCTGGGGATCGAATGCTGTCACAGTTGCATTTATTACGGCCGCATTTCAGCCGCCACCCAACGCCGCGGATCGCACGATTCCGGTGGAGATGATCGCCGCAGGAAGTGGCGCAACATCTGTTTCGGTAGGCGATTCGCATGTTTGCGCTATTGTAAACGGGGCTGAAGTTTGCTGGGGAGATGCTGCGATCGGGAGGCTGTCCCGAATTTTGTGTTTTTAGTTTTTGCTAGGCGGGGTTAAACTGCTTTTCAAAGTGGATCATTAACTGACTTATTGCTTGCTTCCAGTTTTGGATTGGCATCGTCCAGCGCTGGGCAATATTACGTAGGCCT
>JANNXI010000188.1:0-38168 GCA_031409495.1 Betaproteobacteria bacterium | reverse complement strand
TAGGCAAACCAGCAACAACCAATAGTTTAGCGCGTCTACAAGGGCGATACAAAACTCGAATTACAATATTTTGCGCTATGATTTTAAGTTTTAAAGTGAGAGAAATCCAATGAAAACAACACAAGTTTTAATGGCGCCGCTAACAGCGCTTATTTTTTTAAGCGGATTATTTCTATTTTCCGCTACGCTTGCGCACGCGCAAAAGGCGCAACAAACAGAGCTATCACGCTATACGCGCAGCAGCCCCTCGGCCGACGGCATAGGCAAAAAATATATGGGTCGTGAAATCGCCAGCGTGATGGGTTGGCAAGGTGCTGCGTGGTTGGAGCGTGAAGAACGCGAACAAGAAGAACGTGGTGATTTATTGCTGCAAGTATTAGCGCTAAAGCCCGGGATGGTCGTGGCTGATGTTGGTGCAGGCACCGGCTATTACGCCCGCCGCATGGCGCAATTTGTGGGTAGCACTGGCACTATTTACGCTGTTGATGTGCAACCCGAAATGATAAAAATGCTCAGTGAGCTGGCGCAAAAAGCTGCGCTTAAAAACATCAAGCCGGTACTTGCTACAGTTGACAATGTAAAGCTAGCTGAAGCCAGTATTGATCTTGCCATCATGGTTGATGTGTATCACGAGCTTGAGTATCCGTTTGAAGTGTTAGCCAGTATCGTTCGCGCGCTAAAGCCGAATGGCAAGGTGGTGTTTGTAGAATATCGCGCGGAAGATAGTGCGGTGCCCATTAAGCGCCTACACAAAATGAGCGCCCAACAAATTCGCAACGAAGCCGCAGTGCACGCTTTGAAATTTGAACGCATTGCGCATGTGTTGCCGTGGCAGCATATCGTTATATTTAGTAAAACGAGTGAACCGCGCGCTTCCCGCTAGCCTTAGGGGACCTTAAAGCACCATAAGAAGCAGCAGCGTCGGCTACCGCAGTGTTTTCAGTATCACTAGCTTCAAGCGTGATCAAACCGCACACACCGCTCTCACCTTAACATCTACAAATCCCGGTGGCAATGTCACTTCGCGAATAGTATCTTCAGTATTATCTGTCGGTACTTTAGAGGCCTTTTTAGGCCATGAAACCCAGACCATGCCGCCGGGCGAAATTTGGTGGCGCAGCATTTCAAGCTTCTGTTGTAGCTCGATTTTTCGATCGCAAAACAAATGCACCACATCGGTTTGCGTGGTGACTTTTTTGCCGAAACTTACGTTCGCCGGTAGTGGTGAAAGCAGCGTCGCATAATTCGTAGGCGCGTTCATTGCCACAACAATTGAGCCTTCAATAATGCCGAGTTTTTTTGCTAATGGAGTGCCTGAATAGCCGATGGATTGAGGCATAGCGGTGGGCTTTCAAAAAGTAAAACACTACAACTTATGCGTTAGAACTTACGTGTTATATAGCGATAAAAATCATCACCGCCATCTGCATCGCGCAGATATTTGGCTGGCAGTACATGGAATGTCATTTGCTTTGATGTGCCATTGAGGATTTCAAAATTTTTAGTTCTGGCAATAGCGTACTCCGGACCAATGATTTCAATACTGCGGAGGCTGTAGGTGCCATCAGGTACATTATCAAGCGTAAATTTGGTTCGTGGCATGGCAAAGATATGGCGTACCACTTGGCAATCAGCGTTGGCCGTTGCACACAGCTTGACATAAATCGGTGAACCACCATCAGCATGGAGCGTGATGTTGGCCGAACCGATTAATTGCGCTGCTTGCGGTGGCAATAAATAACCAGATTGTTTTGGCCATGGACTATTGGCAGGGTTCTCTGGCCGGTCAAGATGAACCGCAAAAGTAGGGACTGACAACTGCTGTTGAATAGGCAATATCGGCTTTGCGGAGCCTATTGGTTTTGCAGCTGCTTCCGGTGGGTAAGGCCTTGGCGTATTGAGATATTTTTCAGCTGCGGCTTTTCTCTCGCGTTCATTGCCGAAACCTATAAAAGCTGAACCAACAAAGAGGTACAAGGTAGCGAGTATTAACAGCACCAGAAGCCATACATGGGGTGATTGGATTCTTTCACCGCGACTGTTGGGGTACAGAAAATCAAGCAAGCCGTCACGCGTATCTGTGCCAAATAACCACGCTAAGGGATCGTTACCGATGAAAACGCGCCATACCCACACCAAAGCGGTAAAACCAAAAAACCACCAGTAGTATTCGAGCAGCCATTCGTAGAAGCTGCGCGCCATCACTGCCGGCAGCATAAACACTAAATCAAACAACGCGGCCTCAGCTCTTGCGAGCGGTGCGAACGTTAAAATTGAAGTGAATATGAAAATACGCAGCAAAACGGATTTATTCATAAAGGTTTATACGGCAACATTTTTTAGCAATGAAGATGAAGTCTAGTTTGGCTCACAGTATAACAACGGCGCAAGGTTGTCATAATTTAGGTATATGCCAAATACGCTATGAGTGTAGTTACAAAAGTGATAGTAAAATTACTTATCGCTGCTAAGCTATGGCTGGGAAACCCCTAAAATAGGGCATCTCCAGCCAGTATCGTTCGCGCGCTAAAGCCCGGTGGCAAAGTGGTATTTGTAGAATATCGCGCAGAAGATAGCAACGTACCCATTAAGCGCTTACACAAAATGAGCGCCCAACAAATTCGCAAAGAAGCTGCAGTGCACTCGCTAAAGTACGAGCGCATTGCGCATGTGTTGCCGTGGCAGCCCATTGTTATTTTTAGTAAAGCGGATGGGCTGAAGATGCCCTAATATAGGGCGCCTTCAGGCCTTTTTATTCACTGCGGTAATGAACGAAAAAACGCAACAAAACTGGACAGGAGCGCGCAATAAAAAGATAGGCAAAAAGATTTGTAAGGATTTAGGTGCTCAGCCGACTACCTTCCCAACGATGTTGTCGGCGCAAGGACAGCCATCGGAAAACGAGTCTTTTGTTTAAGCTTTATCCACCTAACCTTTGGAACTTTGCCATGAAAACTTTGATTTTTTCTGCTGTGGCTGCTGCTGTAACTTCAATGTTGAGCTTCAGCGCAATAGCGCAAATTAGCGCCGGCGCGGCAGCCCCGGCACCCGTTGATCCGACAGCGTTTCTCAATCAGTTTGAATCCACCTTCGGCAAATTTGAGGGCTTTCGCCGGTCTGGTGCTAAGGGTGTTTGTGCGATGGGCGAATTTGTAGGTAGCACTGATGCTCGGGCGCTATCGACCGCATCGGCATTTAGTGGCAAACCGGTACCGGTGGTGGTGCGCTTCTCAGTTGGTGGTGCAAATCCAAAAGCGCCAGACAATGCAAAGTCGCAACGGAATTTAGCTTTGCAATTTAATCTTCCGGGCGGCGAGCTCTGGCAAATGGGCAATATTTCAGCGCCTGTATTTGGGGCGTCAACACCTCAGCAGTTCATTGGGCTACTTGCATCGCGTCAACCAGACCCTGCTACTAAAATGCCTGATCCTGCCAAGGTTAAGGCCTTTAATGAGGCAAACCCCGATGTGCTGCTGCTACCTAAATACCTTTCATCGCAACCGGTACCCGCCAGTTTTGGCAGCGTTAATTATTGGGGCGTACACGGTTATGGCTTCGTGAACGCCAGTGGAGCTAAGCAGTTTGGCAAGTGGGTTTTTGAGCCAGCAGGCGGTGTAGAGGGATTAACTGATGACGAAGCAAAAGCTAAAGGCCCTACGTTTCTTTTTGACGAGCTACGCCAGCGGGTAAAAGACGGTAAAGTTGCCTTCAATTTCAATCTTGAGTTAGCACAAGCAGGCGACAACGTCGATAACGCAACAGTGCCATTACCAGCGGGCCGTAAGAAAGTCACGTTGGGCACTCTAAAAGTCACGTCAGTTTCGGAAGACGGCGGCGGGGCGTGTCTCACTATTACCTACAACCCAATGGTGATGCCAAAAGGAATTGAAGCTTCAGCTGATCCAATGTTGCCAGCGCGCGCGGCACCCTATGCTGTTGGCTTAGGCCGACGCTTGACGGAAGGTGCTAAGCAATAGTGGCGATACTGCTTATCTCTTTTACTTTGAGGCAACCAACATGATGAATACGCGTAGAGTTTTTATAATGCAATCGCTTACTGGTGCAAGTGCGCTCGCCGCGCTTGGCTTGGCAGCGACAGCAAGTGCTGAGGCGCCGGTCGCAGTGGTTGACACAGACCCGCAAGCAATGGCGCTGGGATATAAAACGGATGGTAGCAAAACAGATGTAAAAAAATACCCAAGTTACGCGGCAAATCAAAGCTGCAGCGCATGCGTATTGTTTCAAGGTAAGCCCAAAGATATGACTGCAAGTTGCGCAATATTTGGCAACAAATTGGTAGCTCAAAAAGGCTGGTGTAGTGCGTGGGCCAAAAAAGCGGCGTAGTGTATTTGCGTGCTATTTGAAGCTTGATTAGCTGTCGCACTTGGTCTGCCGAGTGTGGCAGTTTGACTTTTTGATTGCGCAAACTTAGTCTGTGAGGTTGAATTCACTACTGAGGCCCTCATGACCATCGAAATTTCCAAAGAAAACCGTGAGTAAGCCGTGCTCTCCATCCAGCGCTATTTTGCTGAAAATATGGAAGATAGTATCGGCAATATCGCAGCCGATGGTTTACTCGTCTACTTCTTAGCAGAACTAGGCCCGCTGGTTTACAACAAAGCGGTGGCTGATGTGCAAGAACGTCTAACCGTAAGGGTTTCCGAGGTAGATGGCGAAATTCATGAAAATGAATTTCAGTATTGGCGGAAGGCGAGAAAAGGTCTGACGGATCGATAGTAAAGATAATGCACTATTGCTTTACTGATTGAAATCATCCTCTGCCAAATCGATTTCGTCGCCCAAATTCTGCATTTCATCAGATTTGCATTTTAAACGCCGTTGCGTCGGTCTAATATCCATTCATCGCAACGCACCGCGCTTAAATTTTAGCCGAAGGGGAAACCATGAATCTGATCGAACAATTAGAACGTTTAAATGCACTTTACGCCGCTAATGTTATTACAGCGGAAGAGTTTACCAAGGCCAAAGCCAAGCTACTTGGTGAGGAACCTACTTCAGCGGCGCAAGTAACACCGCCTGCTGTTTCAAACCCGATGACGCGCCTAGGTCGTAGCCAATACGATCGTTGGTTTGGCGGCGTATGCGGCGGCTTGGCAGCATCCACTGATGTCCCCGCATGGGCGTGGCGCGTGTTGTTTGTGATGTTGGCGCTACTGCACGGCTTGGGCATATTGCTCTACATTTTGCTGTGGATTTTCATGCCGCTGGCAACGGTGAACAAGGCGATGCTGCAGACTCCCGCGCCCGCATCGGCACCACCACCTCAACCGCCGCAAGTGCCGCCGCAAAGCTAATTTTTTGTAGTTGTAAAGATTCCCTCGTAGCACAGTGCGCCGTGATTCCATTGGTTTGGGATCACGGTTTTTTTCTTTTGTGTTATACCAGATGGGTTGGAGCTAGCCGTAAATAGGGCGTTTCGACGCTATTATTGCGCGGCTTCACACGCCGCACGTACGCGTTGCATTAAGCTTGGGTGCAGCACTCCAAGCTTTGGTGTTTGGCCATGCACAGCACTTGGCGGCACCTTGAACCATTCGTTATTAAAGGGCAATTCCACGCATTGGTGAAAACTAAATTTTGTATTAAAACTTAACCCCGCCAATTTATAAGCTGCTGTGTCGCTATTGGCAATTACAAATTCACCAGATCGTAGCGGCGATATTTTTTTGCTTGTGCCATACGCAACCTTCACTACAAAATGTGGTGCGTCGTCTTCAAACACGGTCACGATCAACGCCGGACGTGGCTTAGGGCCAGGGTTTATTCCGCGATTTTCAGGAAATACGCACCATACAATCTCACCAGCTTCCGGTGCAAGCCACCATTGCAGTAACACCTAAAACAAGCTTGACTTGATTGCTTTACACACGCCTTGAGGCGATTGCGCCCGAATCGCCTTTAGTTGCGAAGCTGTCAACGCGCCTTCGTCAGCTTCATAAGCCGGTAGAACTTCACGTGCAAGCTTGCTTAGCGCAAAGTGAATCAACTGCGTTTCGCCCGTGAAACCCAATTCGGCGGTCAGTTTTTCAGTCGTGGCGCGGCTCACGCCATTGAGCGTGTCGGCATCCCGAAAGCGGAATAAGAGTTGATTGTTTTTGGCAGTTGCGGTCATGCGGCCTCCGAGATAAACATATATAACAAAGATATATAAAAAAATGAGATTCGTCAAGTCCAAGGTGATTTGGTTGACAGCGCTAAGTATCTGCCTCAGCCATTTTAAAATAGCTGTGGACAGCTACAAATAAGAAGATTTCCGGTCTTACCCAATGAAAAAAATGAAGTTAGCCATGCGAACAAAGCAAAGAACTAAGTTACTCTTTTAATGTTTGTTTCATTGGCACTACCATTTCCGGAATGATTCTATTTAGCCAAAAATCACGGTCTAATTTTGGACTGTTGCAAAGCGAAGGGTCTGTAAGAAATCGGCCAATTGCATCACGAAGGCATTCCTTTGCCGTAGCGGCATGCGAAGCGACTTCTTCGTTTGCACTGTTTTGGAATTTTATAGAGCCGTGAACCACCTTGTTTCTAGAAGCTTGCACGGCGGAAAGCGTATCAAATCTTTTGCGCCTTTCAGCTTCTGGTGCCAGATAAGCATAATTTAAAGCCACTCGGAACGCCAACTCAGAAGAATCATTCGGATTTAGCAATATCTCTAAGCCTATGGCTGCGTCAATAAGTGCATCTACAGGCGTGAAACGATTTTCGGCTGTGGTGAGACGACGAGATGCGATACGAACTGCTTCATGCGTCGTGTTGGTTAAATTTTTGATGATGGCTTTTAGTTTTGATATCTCACTTTCGTTTATTTCCAGGAAAGAGGGTAAGCGTGTGCCACTGAATCCTGAACTCGATCCACGCATACCCGGAAACACATTTGGTTCGAGCATTTGATACTTGCGTGAAATGTGAAGGTGTCCTGATTTTAAGATGTGGATAGCCGAAAGAAAATTTTGCACTTTAGCTTCCACAAGCTCATAAGTGGTAATTAATACCGGATTTGATTCGCGAATTTCCGTCAATGAAAAATCTACTTCATTTTTGATTACTAGCGCTACTTGTGCAAGTCCTAGGTCAGGATTTTCTCTTGGTCCACTGTACATATCATGATAATAAAGAAACTTAAACTGATCATCATTCAATCTAACAATACTCGTTTCACTGTCGAGGTCAATGACATTAATATCCTCCGGAATTTGGAAACCATTTAATGGCATCAGAGTATTTTCAATGACTTTCTGAGTATTAAAAACAAGTCTGAGGTCTTCCATGACTTGATTTATCGCAGCGTCTGGCGCAATTCTTTCATTAATGAGTGTTTCATAGCGGCTATAAAGCGATGCCAAAAGCATTTTTGAGTCCATTATTTGCCACTGCATACCCCCAGTATTAAGATGTCCAAGAAGCGCAGGCTCTTGTTTGCGGAGTTTGTTGTCTAAACTATTCGCAATAGACTGGTATTCAGTATTTTGATTGAAGGCCATCCATGAGTTGATCCCGAAATAGGGTTCCACAACTGTGCGCCATTGAAAAGGACTTTCTCGAATTGTCTTCTTTTGGAGATCCATCGGAGGGTACGCTTGCCTTATCAATATAAATTCGGCAAGAGCTGTGCGCAATGAAATGAGTGCGTCGTTGGAGATTACTCGCGTTTTCATATGTTAGACCTCGGCTATTCTTTATTTTATTGTGTTGGTCTGTCAAAGTGAAAATTATCGATGTCAATCACTTACAAATACGTTGATAGAATTTTTATTCATTTAAAAGCCAATTAGATGCCCTAAATACGGGCATCTCAAGCCACCTCAATTAATCACAAACCGCACCCTTACTAGCCGTGCCGGTTAATTTCATAAACTTAGCCAGCACGCCGCGCGTATATTTAGGCGCAGGCTGCACCCACTTAGCGCGGCGTGCGGCGATCACATCGTCAGCCACATTTAGCGCCAACAACAATTTATGCGCATCAATGGTGATGCTATCGCCTTCAACCACTAAGCCTAGCAATCCGCCCACATAGGCTTCCGGTGACACGTGGCCGACCACCATGCCCCACGTGCCGCCGCTAAATCGGCCGTCTGTTACTAGGCCTACACTTTCCCCTAAACCTTTACCGATTAGGGCAGCAGTAGGGGCTAACATTTCGCGCATGCCGGGCCCACCTTTGGGGCCTTCGTAGCGTATGACTAACACATCTCCAGCTTTAATTTCATCAGCCATAATGGCAGTCATGGCATCAGTTTCAGAATCATAAACCCGTGCAGGCCCAGTAATAACAGGGTTCTTCAGGCCGGTGATTTTTGCTACACAGCCTTCGGGGGATAAATTACCTTTTAAAATCGCTAGGTGACCTTGGGCGTAGATAGCGTTTTCCCAAGTGCGAATTACATCTTGATCAGCACGTGGCAAGCTAGGAATATTGGCCAATTCTTCGGCCATCGTTTTGCCCGTAATGGTCATGCAATCGCCATGCAGTACGCCGTGCTCCAATAAAATTTTAAGCACTTGCGGTACGCCGCCGGCGCGATGAAAATCAGTGGCAACGTATTTGCCAGAAGGTTTTAAATCGCACAGCACCGGTACTTTTTTGCGCACCATTTCGAAATCATCAATTGACCAATCGACATTGCATGAGTGTGCAATGGCTAAGAAATGCAGCACCGCATTGGTAGAACCGCCAGTGGCCATGATGAGTGACACAGCGTTCTCAATTGATTTGCGCGTGATGATGTCACGCGGGCGAATATTGTGTTTAATCGCGTTCATTAGCACGGTGGCAGATGCAGACGCTGAATCCGCTTTTTCAGCATCCGGTGCTGCCATTTGGGACGAGCCCATTAAACTCATGCCTAGCGCTTCAAAGCTTGATGACATCGTATTAGCTGTGTACATCCCGCCACACGCACCCACACTTGGGCAGGCATTCTTCTCGATACCGATAAAGTCTTCTTCGCTCATTTTGCCGGCATTGAAAGCGCCCACGGCCTCAAAAGCGGAAACAATGGTGAGGTCTTGACCTTTCCATTTGCCAGGCTTAATGGTGCCGCCATATACATAAATACCGGGAATATTCATGCGCGATAAAGCGATCATGCCGCCGGGCATATTTTTATCACAGCCACCTACAATCAGCACGCCATCCATGGCTTGACCGCTGACAGCAGTTTCGATTGAGTCAGCAATCACTTCACGCGATACCAGCGAATACTTCATCGCTTCGGTACCCATGCCAATGCCATCGGTAATCGTTGGCACGCCAAACATTTGCGGCTTGCCGCCTATGGCTTCCAGCGTTTCAATGGCGCGATCTACCAGCGGTTGCAGGCCAGCATTGCAAGGGTTCATGGTGGAATGGCCGTTGGCCACACCGATAATCGGCTTATCAAAGTCACCGTCTTTAAAGCCCACGGCGCGCAACATAGCGCGGTTGGGTGAACGGTTAATGCCGCCGGTAATTACCACGGAGCGGGTGTTTAGTTTTTTATCTTCAGACATGGAAATTTCCTGCTAAAAAAGGCAAATTGAATGGGGATTGCTTCAGCCGCTATACTACCGCACTACATTCAATTTAAGGCGCCGCACATGCTCATCCATCCCCAGTTTGACCCCATTGCCTTGTCTCTCGGTCCGCTGGCTGTGCGTTGGTACGGCCTAACTTACGTTGCGGCTTTTGTGTTGTTTTTGGTGCTCGGCCATATTCATTGTAAGCGTCGTGCTGATTTAGGCTTCGTAAAAACGCAGCTTGACGATATTTTGCTCTACGGTGTTGTTGGCGTGGTGCTTGGTGGGCGGCTAGGTTATGTGATGTTCTATCAAACCGGCTATTACCTTTCGCATCCGCTGGAAATTTTGTATGTGTGGCAGGGCGGTATGTCCTTTCATGGCGGGTTTTTGGGTGTGTTGGCTGCCATGTGGTTTTGGGGCCGCAGTAATGGCAAAAGCTTTTTGCAGATCACAGATTTCATCGCACCCCTAGTGCCTACCGGCTTGGCTGCAGGCCGTTTGGGTAACTTTATCAATGCTGAATTACCTGGGCGCATCACTGATCCGCAAACTTGGCCCTGGGCCATGTGGTTTCCCAATGTGGATAAGCTGCCGACGGCACGTCACCCCTCGCAGCTTTACAACTTTTTACTCGAGGGCGTAGTGCTATTTATTATTGTGTGGCTGGTTGCGCGCAGCAAGCAGCCGTTAGGCGTTACCTCGGCAACGTTTTTACTGGGCTATGGAACGCTACGGTTTTTTGCGGAGTTCGCGCGCCAGCCGGATGAATTTTTAGGCTTGCTAGGTTTCGGTTTATCGATGGGCCAATGGCTTTGTTTGCCGATGATCATTATTGGATTGGGACTATTAATATTTTTTAAGCGACGTGGCAAACTGGGTGCCTAATATGCAACCGCATTATTTAAAATGGATTGCTATTGTTTCGGTCTTAATGCTCAATGCTGCTTGTGCAGATAGGCTGGAGATACCCAATAATAAAGCGTCTACAGGCAGTTTTTTAAGTAAAACTACCGATAAAGCCACTGCAAATAGCGCCGACGGCGATAGCTATACAGGGGCCATGAAAGACGGTAAATACGCAGGCCGCGGAGCATTAATTAAACCCAATAAAGACCGGTACGAAGGCGAATTTAAGTTAGGTTTTCTTGATGGCGTCGGCATATTTGTCGGTGCGAATGGCGATAGTTACGAAGGTGAATTTAAGAACAATATTTTTCATGGTGACGGTCGTTTTGAAACTAATGCCGGTGATACCTTTGCTGGCAACTTTAATCAAGGTAGCTTAGAAGGTGAAGGCAAGATTACGCGATTAGACGGCAGTGCCTATGTTGGGCAAATCCAAAATCAACGCCCAAACGGTACGGGCTCGTTTACCTTTTCGAACGGCGATGTTTATGTCGGCGGATTCCAACGTGGCGCTTTTCATGGCGCGGGCACGCTAACGCATAAAGAAGCACGGGATGATGGCATGCGCGAAGTGAAAGGCGTTTGGAAAGCGGGCCAATTTATTGATCCGAAAACAGCCGCCAACCCGCTAGCGGTAGAAAGTTTTATTTATGATCAGCCAGCTTTGCTACAGGTGCAAATTGATAGCCTAAAGCAACGCGTGCCGAATCAAGCCAATATGTATTTCTTAGGTGTTGCTGGCGATGGCGGCATGGAAGTATTTCGTCGCGAAGTGCAAACCGTGACCAAGCAATTTGCCCAAAACTTTGGCACGGCGGGGCGTTCGATTATGCTCGTTAACAGTGCCGAATCAATCACCGAACTACCGATGGCAAATCAAATTAGCATGCAGCGCGCCCTTGATGCAATTGCCAAACAAATGGATAAACAGAACGATATTTTGTTTCTATTTATGACGAGCCACGGTTCCGTAGACCATGAATTCGCGTTGCAGCATAGCTTTGCCGACATCAAAGACCTACCCGCAAAAGCGCTGGCTACCATGTTGGAGCGCACCGGCATTCGGCATAAAGTGATCGTTATTTCTGCGTGTTATTCAGGTGGATTTATTGATTCATTAGAAGATGACCACCACTTAATTTTAACGGCAGCCAGACGCGACAGAGCCTCGTTTGGGTGTGCCACAGAAAACAATTTCACCTACTTTGGCCGCGCATTTTTTAAGGAATCATTACCTAAAAGTAGTTCGTTTCAAGATGCGTTCACGCGATCAAAAACACTGATTACCGAATGGGAAACAAGAGATTTTGCGATCGCCAAAAAGCATAAGGACTATTTAGAAGCGCGTCGTAAACGCCTGAATATTCCACCGCCACCTATAAATCCGGTAGTCGAAGCAGTCAAAACTGCCAGTCAAATTGCCAACGCGGTTCGCAATTTGGTTGGGGACGAAGGCGACACGGTAGTAGGTGACTCTCAACCATCGCTGCCGCAAATGTATGTCGGCAAAAAGATTGCGCCGGTATTGGAGGACTGGTGGAAGGCGCAGGTAAAAAAATAAGCCGTTGCCCACCTGATTATTGGTGCCTGAAGATGCCCTAAAATAAAGCATCTTCAGGCACCAAAGAATAGGTAAAAGTTACTTTAGCTGAATCGTTTTACCTTTTTGCATTGGCTGCACCATTTGTGTTGGTGCTGGCGTGGCGCTTAAATCGATACGCGTTACGGGTGATGGAATGTACTTTGGTGCGTCTCCCACTGCAAAGCGTGAGAAGTGATCTTTCGCACCAGCTACACGAAAGCCGCAGCGGCTATCGGCAGATTTTTCGCAATAGGCTTTGCCGAGCACATCAAACAAAGCGGCTCGCTTTGCTGTTCTGCCAGTGTAGTGCGTTAATTTTGCGGCAGTCACAATGGCAACCCACGGGCTTAATTTGCCGGCACATGGCGTCGCAAAACCGTTGTTGCTCACATGGTTTAAGCAGGTTAGGGCGGTATCGTAAGCGGCGGTGTTCATCGCCCACGTAGCGTCGAGGTCGCTGACTAAAGTATTTTTTTCGACGCGTCGCGCGATGCGCAGAGATGGGGCGTCTACCTCGCCGGTGACGGGGTTGGTTTGCAGTCCGTCGTAAACATCCGTGAATAGACCAGTTTTTGGATCATAGCTGCAACCAAGTGTTGTGCAAGCTCGGCTTTCTATGGCGCCTAAATGCACCAATTTTGTCGCGTCAATTGTAAACACTTGGTCGACAACGCAGCGCCATTCGTAGGCACCGCCACACTGATGGCGCACAAACAAATAGTCACCCACCCAACCCATAAGCGCTTTTTGTTTTGCTAGGGATTCTGGATTTTCATAGTCTGCGACTAACGTAACAAAGCGATAGCGCTGTTGGGCGAGGTCAACCGTGATGGCGTATTCAGCGCCCGTATTTTGGGTGACGTTAATCGCAACAGCGCTTTTTTGGGTATCTGAAATTGCCGCATCGCAGTGCGACGCGATTGAAAAAACTAAAGCGATGGCGCAAAAGTGTCGAGCAATAAATGAGGTCATGGTTTGTTTGTCGAATGAATTTGAAGCGCTAATTATCACATAATAATGCCTTGTAGAAGCCCTATTTTAGGGCGTCTACAAGGCATTATTTTTGCCAAAAACGGATACAAATTGCTACAGGTTGACACAAACAGGCGATGCTGTTTCTATATCAATCGTACTTTAATTTCATTTTTTGTTACGACGAGAAGTTGCTCGGCTACGGAACATGCAATGCAATTAGTTAAAGCAGTATAGAAATAGAATGACACGTCCCAAAGCAAAACCCCCGCAATAGCACGAAGCCATTGCGGGGGTTTTAAGGTAAAACATACTGCGTAAAACTTAGGCTGCTTTTTTGTTTGCTACCTTAGCGTGTGTATCCCAATCACGCTTTGGCTTGTAGCCCACTGGTGGCGCGCTAAAGTCAGTGTTGGCACTTGGCTTTTTTACGTCAGACGCTTTGGAGAAGCCTGTATTTGCTGGCTTTGCAAAGTTTGAGCCGAAACCAGAACCGAATTTGTCGCTTGGTTTGCCGTTACGTGTCGTCGTGTCACGCGCTACGGTGTTATCAAAACGCTTGGCGTTGTTGGCGGCACCATCATGGTTTTTGCCAGCGTAGCCAGCACCTGATGCTGATACACCGCGCTCCGTACGTTCTGTACGCTCACCAAATGGCTTAGCGAATGTCTTCGTATAGGGTTTGTCAAAGGCGGGCTTATCGAAAGCTGGCTTATCAAATGTCCGTCCGGCTGGCTTATCAAACGAGCGCGGGGCTGAGCGATCGAACTCTTTGTTGAAAGGTTTGCGTTCAGCGGAAAATGCTGGCTTAGAAAATTCACGATCGGCCGGCTTGCTAAATGCTTGACGCTCGCTATTGCCGCTAAATTCGCGATCAACCGGCTTGCTAAAGTTAGATGCAGGGCGCTCTGTACGCTCGGCTGGCTTTGCAAAGTTACCAGTATTACGGTCAGCCGATTGATTAAAGCCAACTGAAACAGCATTCGGCGCCCGATCAGCATACGCAGGTTTGTCAAATGAACGTGCCGGGCGGTCAGATGAACGCTCCGACGAACGATCAAAGCGACCGGCACCAAATGCGGGCTTGTTGCCGTAGCCATTGCCGCTACTGCCATTGCGGTCGTTAAACCCGCGACCAGTATTGTTACCAGAACCGAAGCCGCCACGATTACCATTAGCGCGTGCTGGTTTTGATTCAATCTTCTGCTTAGGCTCTAAGCCTTCGATGGTGTGCACAGGAATATTTTGCGCCGTAAAACGCTCGATTACTTTTACTTGAAACTGTTCGCGCACGTTGGCAAAACTAATCGCGATACCATCACGGCCGGCACGGCCAGTACGGCCAATACGGTGCACATAATCTTCAGCTTGGCGCGGCAAATCATAGTTAATTACGTGCGTAATACCTTGTACGTCAATACCGCGTGCGGCAACGTCAGTCGCAACTAGCACCCGAAGTCCACCGCGACGCAATGCAGTTAGCGTGCGAGTACGCGCGCCTTGCTTCATGTCGCCATGCAATGCTGCCGCGGAATGGCCGTGGTCAGATAAGGCATTGGCCAAATCATCAGCTGCACGTTTTGTGGATGTGAAAACGATGGCTTGTTTTAATTCAGCGTCGTTCAAAATATGGTCAAGTAGGCGATTTTTGTGGCCCATGTCGTCTGCATAATGCAAACGCTGCTCGATATTGTCGTGACGTGTTTGCGCTGTGTCTACTTCAATACGAATCGGGTCTTGCAACATATTGTTGGCCAAACGAACAACTGAATGTTCGAACGTAGCCGAGAACAACATAGTTTGGCGCGTAGCAGGAACCTGTTTAACGATAGATTCTAAATCTTCCGAGAAGCCCATATCCAACATACGATCGGCTTCATCGAGCACCAGCATTTCAAGACGCGAAAAATCGATACGGCCAGAATTCATCTGATCCAATAAGCGACCAGGGGTAGCCACCATAATATCCACACCGGCTTTAAGCATACGGTTTTGCAGTGGGTAAGGCATACCACCAACGATAGACATTACTTTGATGCGACGCAAATTTTTGCCGTAAGTTTCAGCGGCTTTGGTGACTTGCATAGCGAGTTCACGCGTAGGTGTTAGCACCAAAACGCGCGGGCCACGGCCTACTTCAGCGTGTGGGACGCTAAGCTTGTGTAGCGCAGGCAACATAAACGCAGCAGTTTTGCCGCTACCAGTTTGGGATGATACGAGCACATCGCGGCCAGCCAATACTTCAGGGATAGCGCGAGCTTGTACGGGGGTAGCGGTTTCGTAACCGGCGGCAGTAACAGCGTCAAGAATGGGTTGTGCGAGTTCGAGTTCAGCAAATAACATGGAAAAAATCCTAAAAAATATCCAGCGTTCCCGTTCCGACGGGACAGCTAAGCGTTGTTCGCTTTCAAATTAGCGAACAACAATCTATAAAAATGGCACGCCCGCCGTTTTCGGAACGGCATAGCAATAAGCGGATACTTACACTTTCGAGTACACGCAGACTAAGGTGACACGCCAAACCATCGGCGCACTCCTAGCTCGGTACAAACATTGGCACTAGGGCAAATGTAGGCACATTCCCAAAACTTGGGAGAAAGCCAATGAATCAATAAGCAACATGAGATTCAATAGGGGGTGGACGATGAACATTTACTACAAAAACAGCAAAAAAATGATTGCTGCGGTGCAACAGAAGCGCATATTACGCGAAGTCAGCCCAAAAAGCCCGTGTTTTCTTAAAGTATTACATTACATTTGAAAGAAAAGGGTGCTGGAGGCGCCGTAAATATCATTCGCGTATAGCACTCGGCGCTTAAGCTGACGGTGATTTTTCAGGATGATAAGGCGGATTGACTTGAAACTTCACTGAAATTTGGTTTGAGATGCTTTGCCGCACATATTGTTGGCTTAACGGATTAGATTGCTCGAGATCTATATTGAATCCTAAATGTATCGCGGTTGTAATCTGCTTGGGCAATGGGTACATTTCTTTTGGGCAAAATAAAATAAATTAGGCTTCATAAAATGCAATTTCGCGGCTCATGATTATCCTGAATACTGAACGCCTTCTGCTGCGCCATCTTGAGCCTAGGGATCTAGAGCCGCTGTACGCTCTGTATCGTGATCCTGAAATCCGAAAGTACTATCCGAACGGAACGCAAACCTATGAGGAAACGAAGGAAGAACTCGAATGGTTCCTGCAGAGCCGCGACCCTCACTCGAAACTGGGTTTATGGGCCACAGTTGAACGCAACACGGGCGAGTTTCTTGGTCGATGTGGCTTACTACCTTGGCACATTCAAGGCGCCGATGAGGTGGAGCTTGCCTTCATGATCAAGAAGGAACGTTGGCGCGAAGGTCTCGCGACTGAAGCCGCACACGGCATCATCAGACATGCCCATGAAGTTCTTTATTTGCGTCGCCTCGTCTGCCTCGTCATGCCTGGCAATGCTGCGTCAGCCGGTGTTGCCGAGAAGGTTGGCATGTTGCACGAGCGCGACTTCACCGACGAATTTGGCTCATCTAATCTGTACTCCATCGCCTTACCGCAATTAAAGTCGCGTCAGTTTTAAAGACAAAATGAATGTGCGGATGGACCGATAACTGCTGGAAAATTGTCCAAGAAACTACAGCTAATGAGAAGGCTGTAAACACCCATATTTAGGGCGGCTTCAAAGTATGCTGCGCGGCGCAAATCCACCTCGCCATAAAAGTATGTGTTACTTAGCATTGCACGTCCCGTCCAAGATAAGGTGAATTATGGCCTTGGCTTCGACGCGCTTTACCCGTCATGGCCCTGAAGGCTTGGGGTCGAGTAGGGTGACGTCTGCTGGGTTACTTGGTTCGAGCACACCTTGGCTAAAATCCAGGAAGTACGAGGGTTTTGCGCCGACATTCGCGTTAACGCTCAGACGCCAGATGAAGTTTTTTAATCAACCCAGTTCGTGGAATAATGCATTACTCTACGTTACGCGGCGAACTTGAATCCGCTCTTTCAAACTTTTCAATATGCCCAACCTAGTTGAACAAATTCGTGAAGCACTTACTATGTTCGCACTTGCTGGAACTAAGCCAGCCTTGATTGGCGGCTTGGCCGTGGTTGCGCATCAGGTTGTGCGCGCCACGCAGGATGTGGACTTTCTGTTGGAAGCAGAAGCGGCGGACAAGGTGCATCAGGCATTGCTGAAGTTGGGCTACCAGTGTCTTTACCGCAGTGAAGATGCCGCCAACTATATGCGCAGCACGGAGGGACTAGATTTGCTCTACGCGCATCGTCCTCTTGCGCGCCGCCTGTTGAGCCAAGCATCCGAGCGCGATACCCCCATGGGTTGTTTGCGTGTTGTTAGCGTCGAAGGGCTGATAGCCTTCAAGTTGCAAGGCTTCGTGAACGATGCAACACGGCTGCGCGACTTAGATGACATGAAAGCGCTAGTGCAAATACACCGCGCAGCGCTCGATATGGTTCAATTGCGTGAATACTTTGCTCTATTCAATCAGCAGGAATTGCTCAATGAACTCTTCGTTTAACGGGCCTTCTAGTTTGGTAACGAAAAGTCCATCTGCCCTGAGCAGCCCCGATGCTGCAACGGATTCGGGTGTCGTGCTGGTGCGCGAAGCAGGTGTCGCTTTTAGGCCGCCGCTGGGCAACGTTGATCCCTTTGTCGAGTGGTTGAATCTGATGGAAGTCGTGCAAATACTGTGCCCCACTTGGCCTGTGCGTAGCAGGTCTTTGCCGGGCAAGGAATGGAAGATCTGATGGGGTTTGCAGCTGAGTAGTTCGGTAGCGCGCTATTACATTCTGAAATACCTTCGTGCTATTTTGGTTGCATGTTTTGCTTACGGCAAAGAACATTTGGCCGCAGAATGGCTATTAAAATCACTTTTATGCGGACTGCTACCGGTAGCAGCCTACTTACTTCGCATAACTATCTATTTGCGTTGGCATCATTAGCTGAAAAACCGCTTGAAGAAGCCTTAATTTAGGGCTTCTTCAAGCATTAGCTGGAAAAATCAAGCGGCGTAAATAACCCGCTCCGCGACAATGGTATGGGTTACCTTGCCCTGCATTTCTCGCCCTAAATAAGGTGAGTTATGGCCTTGGCTGCGAAGGGTTTTGGCGGTGACGGCCCAGAAGGCTTGGAGCACACGAGGAATTGCGCAAAATACGCCTAAGGAGTATAGTCTGCGGATGTTGACTGTAATCGAAAGTCCCTTGTTCCAGAAGCTGTGGCCGCTATATTGGTCGGAGGAAGAGCGCGCGGAGTTCGCGGTTCATATTGCCAGCAACCCCGAGGCAGGCGATCTAATCCGTGAATCTGGCGGCCTACGAAAAATCCGCTGGAAGCGGCCGGGAACGGGAAAGTCTGGTGGTGTTCGGATTATTTACTTCATTCGATCACAGCAAGGCGAAGTCATGCTCGTCACACTGTTTGCGAAGGGCGATATGGAAAACATTCCTGTCGCAAAGCTAAAGGAGATTCGCCGTGCCCTCGAAAATTAAACGCCTTACCGAAGCCGAGATTGCAGCGTTTGAAGCCAAGCGCGATATTGGCGAAGAAATACTGCAGTCCATTCGAGACCTCAAGACCGGCAAAGGCCACGTTGTGCTTTCGCCCGCGATCGAAGCGCGCAGCAAGACAGGTCTTTCGCAGTCGCAGTTTGCAGCGCTGTTAGGTGTCTCCGTTCGTACGCTGCAAGGGTGGGAGCAGGGTCGGAAGCAACCTAGCGGGGCGGCTCGTACGCTGCTAGCAATTGCGCAGTCAAATCCGCAGGCTGTCTTGGCGGTTTCTAAGCAATACGCCGCTGCCGCAGGGTGAGGTCTACCCTTTACCTCAAGGGCACAGCCTCTAGGCCACGTCCCCCATCCAGTTCTCATTTCACGCGTTAGCGCACACACCATGCCCTCAGGAATTTGCCGTCTCTGCAAACGTGAAGCTAACCTGCAACTAAGTCACGTCATTCCTGCGTTCGTCTTTCGGTGGCTACGTAATTCATCAGGCAATGGATATATGCGGGGTTCAGATTCGCCCAACTTGCGGGTGCAAGACGGGCCGCAAAAGCACTGGCTTTGCGTGGATTGTGAGGGTCGGTTAGGACGTGCCGAAACTGCATTTGCAACTGAGTTATTCCATCCCTATCTCACGGAATCCGGTCGCAGATTTCGCTATGGCGCTTGGCTGCTACGGTTTTGCGTTTCAGTATCTTGGCGGAATCTATTAATTCGGCTTGAGCATTTAGAAGCGCAACACTACACAGAACAAGAACGAGGTTGGATTACGCAGGCCGAAATGGCGTGGCGCCAGTTCCTAATGGACGAAGCGCCTCACCCTGGCGCATTTCGACAATTTCTGCTGCCTCTGGATCGCATCGAGAGCGCTCGCAGCGATTTACCCCCGAACATAAATCGATATTTGATGCGTGCCATTGATATCGACCTTTGCCACGGCGGCCAGACACTTTTTACCTACACAAAGCTCGGCAGATTCGTAATCCTCGGCTTTATCAATGAGCCATACCCAAGTCACTGGATTGGCGGGAGAGTAAGTGCGAATGAGGGGACGATAGAGCCTCGTAGTTACACGTTGCCTGCGCCATTCGTCACATATCTTATGGGTAAGGCGAGCCGGGCTCGAAAGGCTATGCAGGGAATCTCGGATAGACAAAAAACAAAAATTGAACAAGCGTTTCGTGCAAACGCTGATCAAATGGTTGGCAGCGACTTCTTCAACGCTATGCAGGCTGACGTGGAAATGTTCGGCTCAGCCGCGTTCACCCCGCAAGATCACGGCGGTGAGCGCTAACAATTCCACCTCCGCCACACCCAATTCGCGCGGATGCTTCAATCCGTGAAACTTCACAAAGAACCGCACCTCGTGCAAGTACGATTTTTCAGTGGAAAGCGAGTAGTGCTGGTGGCGAATTTCGTGACGCACTCGGTTGAGCAGACGATGTGGGTTTTGGTTGGATGCTGTACTGCACATATAAACAGTACAACAATACAAAGATTTGTTAGTCGATGATATAACGCAAAATTTTTCGTATTTGTACTTTGCTGGTACAACAGTTACAGTTTGGTTATGCAAAATAAATCATGTTCGGCGTTATGAATCCAGCCGCAGAGTGGATCAACCTTCTTATCGATTCCGCGCTTGCGCGAAATTATCGGTGGCTCGCCGGTACGCACGTTGCATTGCGGCTTCCTGAAGTGGAGAGCATCACGGTTTCTGGTCTGCTGATTCGGAGCATGTCACTCCTCGACGAAACGGTGGATGGCTACATTGCAGAGCGTGGCATCTCGGTGGCCGAGCGAAGCCCAAAGCTGTTTCATCGGCTTCGCGCCCTGCGCGATGCAGGGTTGTTGGTTGACTACGACGACATTGACTCCTGGAGGGCTCGCCGGAACGACGTTGGTCACAAGGTAGCGGATACGTACAGGTGGGAGGAGTTGGACGCCTGTCAAGCCGCAATCTATCGAGAGCTCACTCATCTCAACATGCTAAGCGAGTTTCCGCGCTTTGAAGTCACTAAGACAATTGAGTGCGTGCCGCCATCGTCGCCAAACGTCTCCCTTGAGCAGAGCATTCGGGTTACCGTCGCAGCGAACGGCGTTGTTGCGCATGAACTTCGCTGGCGTCTGCAAGTATGATGACGCCTAACCCGTCGCTCAAGCGGGACTGCGCGAATATTCACTCGCGTAGTCCTTTGGCTCCACGTTAGGCGGCAGCATAAAGTTCTACCGATCGCCCAGAGCGCGTAAAGACGCGAGTAACAACCAACGCAGCATCACCGCAATTACACAATCGTTACTTAGCGTAGCAAGTCGTGTCAACGTAAACGCGAAAAAATTTAACACCGTAATGCGTAAAGGGCGTAAAAAATCATGCAAATAAGAAAGCTGTAAACGCCCGTATTTAGGGCATCTCCAAGGCATTCTACGCAGCGTAAATCACCCGCCCCGCCACAATCGTATGCGTAACCTTGCCTTGCATTTCCCGCGCTAAATAAGGTGAGTTATGGCCTTGGCTGCGTAGGGTTTTAGCTGTTACGGCCCAGTAGGCTTGGGGGTCAAAAATGGTGATGTCGGCGGGTTTACCGATGCTGAGCACGCCTTGCTGCAAACCCAATAACGTTGCGGGTTTTGCGCTGATTAGGCTTAACGCGCGGGCTATGGATACGCCGGATTGCGCTGCCCATTTTAAGGTGAGGGGTAGCAATAGTTCTAGCCCCGTCGCCCCCGGTGTGGCTTCGGCAAAGGGGAGTAGTTTTTCATCGGCATCTACTGGCGTATGGTCTGAGCATATTGCATCGATGGTGCCGTCGAGCAATCCTGCGCTTAACGCTTCGCGGTCGCGCGGGTCGCGTAGGGGTGGGGTGAAGCGGTATTGCGGATCGAAATAGCCGATGTCGCGATCGCTTAAATGTAGGTGATGCACGCCTACATCGGCCGTTAGCGGTAAGCCTTCGGCCTTGGCTTGGCGCACGAGCGCGACACCTGCTGCGCTGGAAAGCCGCTCTAGATGGACTTTTGCGCCGGTATCACGCATTAGGATAATAATTTTTGCGATGCTCAGTGTTTCTGCCGCAACCGGAATGCCGCCCAAGCCTAAGCGGGTTGCCATCTCGCCTTCGTGCGCTACACCACCGGCGCTTAAGTGCGAATCTTGCGCGCGCAGCCAAACGGTGTAGCCGAATGTCGCGGCATATTGCAGCGAGCGGCGTAGCACCGCAGTATCGAACAGCGGCGCGTCGGCTTGGCTAAAGCCCACACAGCCTGCGTGGGTTAGCTCCACTAGTTCAGATAATTCGGTGCCCGCTAAACCACGCGTAAGCGCGCCCAGCGGATACACCCGCGCTTGCTTGGTCGCCGCGGCTCTACGCTTTAGCATGTCTACCAAGCTGGGCTCATCTAGCACTGGATCAGTATCAGGCGGGCACACCACACTGGTTACGCCACCGGCTGCAGCGGCTAATAATTCGGACTCTAAATGCGCTTTATGTTCTGCGCCCGGCTCGCGCAAGCGCGCGGCTAAATCAATAAGCCCTGGGCACACCATTTTGCCCGCGGCATCAATTACTTTATCGGCTACAAAGTCTTGCGGCGGTGCGTCAATGCTGGCGATTAGGCCATTGCTTAAATAAATATTGCGAGTGCCGTGCAGGTCTGATTCATCGGCGTTTAGGGTAAATAACTTGGCGTTGGTGATTGCGATATTCATATTAGTTTCATTCCATTTTCTGGCAAACGATACGCCAAACTTTAGTGCAGCTCTTAAACTTCGTCATTCCAGCGGAGGCTGGAATCTAGTCCATCCATTTACTTGCTAGGGTTCAGACGAGAAATCAGTTGTACGGTGGACTGGATTCCAGCCTCCGCTGGAATGACGAATATTAATGCGTTGCAACCATTGCCATTACCGCCATGCGCACAGCAATGCCAAACGTAACCTGCGGCAAAATTACGCTTTGGCAGCCATCGGCAATACCAGAATCAATTTCAACACCACGATTCATCGGCCCTGGGTGCATCACAATCGCGTCCGGTTTGGCGCGTGCTAATTTTTCTGCCGTTAAGCCATAGCATTTATAAAACTCGTGCGCTGAGGGCAGGGTGGCGCCCGTCATGCGTTCGTTTTGTAGGCGCAGCATAATCACCACATCACAGCCTTCTAAGCCGCGCGCCATGTCGTGATGTACTGATACGCCTAGATTGCCAATTTGCGCAGGCAGCAGCGTTTTAGGTGCAATCACGCGCACATCTGGGCAACCCAATGTGGTGAGCGCGTGAATGTCGGACCGTGCCACGCGCGAATGCAGCACATCACCCACGATAGCCACGCTTAAATTATGGAATGATTTTTTGTAATGTTTGATGGTGTACATATCCAGCAAACCTTGGGTTGGGTGCGCGTGGCGGCCATCGCCTGCGTTAATCACGGCCACGCCATCGCGCACATGGTCGGCAATTAAATGTGCCGCGCCTGATTGCGCGTGGCGCACCACAAACATATCGGCGTTCATCGCGCCTAAATTGTCGATGGTGTCCAGCAGTGATTCGCCCTTGCTGGTGCTAGATGCGCCAATGTTTAGGTTAATCACATCAGCCGATAAACGCTTGGCTGCAATTTCAAAGGTGGTGCGGGTGCGGGTGGAGTTTTCAAAAAACAAATTGAATACCGACTTGCCGCGCAATATCTGCACCTTCTTTACCTCGCGGTCGCCCACGCTTACAAACTGCTCGGCGTTTTCTAAAATTTGCTCCACGATAAGCCGTGGTAACCCTTCGGTGGTGAGCAGGTGCTTGAGTTTTTTATCAGCGGTAAGTTGAGGGTGGCGCATTTTTGGCTCAGTAAAAGTTAAGGTTATGTGCGGTTATTTACGCGCAGCACCAATAATTCGGGAGTGGTGTCCGTGGCGTCGGTGTGCTCTAAAACCAACTCTTGTTCGGGTGGCAAATTAAGCGTAAAAGCGCAATAATCAGGTGCTATGGGCAACTGCCGACCGCCACGGTCTACCAAGCACGCTAAGCTCACTTTGGCAGGCCGGCCAAATTCAAACAGCTCGTTTAACGCGGCCCGCGCGGTGCGGCCGGTGTACAACACATCGTCCACCAAAATCACATGCATACCAGTGACGTCAAAATCAATTTTGCTCGGCCTATTTTGGCGATGCAAGCCGATAGACTGAAAATCATCGCGTTGCAGCGTAACGGCAAGTGAGCCTGAAGCCACGTTTACTTCAGCAAGGGCTAATTTTTCGATCAACTTTTCAGCTACCCAAATACCGCCCGTGTACAAGCCAATGATGGCCAACGATTTCGGAGGTGCTTCACCTACCGTCATCGCAATTTGGGATGCTAGGGAATCGATTAGGGTTTCAACAGCGGGTAGTTTTTTCATGATTTTAGACTTTTCGTAACGCATGAATCAAAATAAGATTGCAAAATAATACATGCAGCCATAGCGTCAAGATGCCCGTCTTTAGGGCTTCTTCTGGCATTGCTTTTGTCGGAAATTGAGGCAGCTTCAAGGGATGTATAGCGCTCATCCACATAATGCACAGGTTTTTTAAAGTTCTCAGTTAGCCGATTACCAAAGCGTTTAACGTGTGTTTGCAGTGGATGCGGTCTATCGTCGTGGGTAAACTGTGGCATGCCAATCACGAACAAAGTTGGTTGCCACTCCTTCACCAGTTTGGTCACAGCATCCATGCGGTCAGCGTTAGAAATAACATGCAATGTAGTGAGCGGGTTTGCCATGCCAAAACCTAAATCACCTGACGCCACCCCAATCCGCTTTTCGCCAAAATCAAATGCCAATACGGTGCCCGTTGCGGTTCCGGTTTTGGCGGCTTCAATGGTCATGCGTGTCCTGCTTCGCCGTGCAACGCAGACGGATTAAAGCCCAACATGCCCATCGCGGCGGTCACCCTGTCGCGCGGCGGGTGCTTAAAAATAACATCAGGGTTGGCTTTAACAGTCAGCCACGCGTTCTCGGCAATTTCATCCTCTAATTGCCCCGCCTCCCAGCCAGCGTAGCCCAAGCACACCAATAGCCGCGTAGGCCCGGAGCCATTGGCCACGGCCTGCAATACGTCTTTTGATGTGGTCAGCGCAAAGTCGTCGTTGATGATGAGCGACGAGCCCCAAGCGCCCACCGGTTGGTGCAACACAAAACCGCGATCGGTATGCATCGGCCCGCCCATAAAAATCTGCGCATCGTATTTATCTGCGTTTTGCAGCGGAATATTAAGCTGGTCAAACAGCTTACCCATCACCACTTCAGTTGGGCGGTTAACAATAATGCCCAGCGCGCCTTTTTCAGAATGGTCGCACATATACACCAGCGATTTTCCAAAAAAAGAATCCGCCATATTGGGCATGGCGATTAAAAAATGATTAGTGAAGTTTGGCGTTTTCATATTAGATTAAATGCTATTTTACGCATCTCTATTGATTGGTACAAACTGATGAATGCATTATCCAGCCCGCCTGATGACTTAATTGCCGAAAATCAACACAAGCACGCGCTTTTTTGGTTTCGCCGTGATCTCCGCACCTTCGATAACGCCGGTTTTTACACTGCTCTTACCGCCGCTAAAAAAGTAAGTTGCGTGTTTGTATTTGATAAAGAAATTCTTGATTTACTGGATGACAAAGCCGATAAGCGCGTGGATTTCATTTGGGCGTCTGTGCTTGAAGTAAAGCAAGCGTTGCTTGAAGCCGGTGGTGACTTAATCGTGCTCAACGATCAGGCCAGCCAAGCTATTCCAAACCTAGCCGCACAGCTTAAAGTAGACGCCGTATTCACCAACACCGATTACGAGCCCCAAGCTATCGCCCGCGATGCGCTCGTGGCCGTTGCGTGCGGTAAAAAAGGTATTGATTTCCATACAGTTAAAGACACAGTGGTATTTGAAAAACGCGAGGTACTTACCCAAACGGCGGGCATCTACAGCGTATTCACGCCATACAAAAACGCTTGGCTAAAGCGTTTGCGCGATGCAGATTTGGCCGTGCGGCCAAGTGAAAATTATCTTAAAAAAGTAAGCAAAGCCCCACCACAATTTGCTGCAATGCCAAGCTTAGAAGCGATGGGTTTTCAAACTACCGATATTGCCAAGCTCGTTACGCCCGGCATGACTGGTGCCGCAAAATTGGTCGAAGATTTTATTCCGCGCATGGACGGCTATCACGAAGCCAGAAATTATCCTTCTGTGAAGGGTGTGTCGTATCTATCGGTGCACAACCGTTTCGGCACGGTTTCTATTCGCCAATTAGCGCGCATTGCCTATGCCGAAACCTTGCGTAAAAGTAACGAAGGCGCCCAAATTTGGCTTAACGAGCTTATTTGGCGCGATTTTTATTTTCAAATCATGTTCCACTCGCCCCACGCAGCCACCCGCTGTTTTAAGCCCATGTACGACGCCTTAAAGTGGGAAAACTCCCCCGCACTTTTTGCTGCATGGTGCGAAGCCCGCACCGGCTACCCAATAATCGACGCCGCGATGCGCCAGCTAAACCAAACAGGCTATATGCACAACCGCCTGCGCATGATCGTCGCCAGTTTTTTAACCAAAGACTTGCTAATAAGCTGGCAATGGGGCGAAAAATACTTCGCCCAAAAACTCATCGACTTCGATCTAACCGCCAACAACGGCGGCTGGCAATGGGCTGCATCCACTGGCTGCGATGCGCAACCGTATTTCCGCATTTTTAACCCCATCAGCCAAAGCGAAAAGTTTGACGCAACAGGTAAGTTTATCCGTCGCTACGTACCCGAGCTAAAAAACATCCCCGATAAATTTATCCACGCCCCTTGGACGTTACCTCCGCTAGAGCAAACCGCGCGGGGCTGTGTGATAGGTAAGGATTATCATGCACCAGTTGTGGACCATGCGACGCAGCGAGATAAAGCGTTGGCGATGTATAAGGTTGCGCGCTAAATGACCTGGTAAGCGCGCGGTCGTAGTGACTGAGCTGCATAAGCTTGGTGAATATTTGTAGCAGCGCTGCTGAAAAGAATTTCCTTTATACGCTATCACTTTGCGATGCGTGGCCGAATGGTACGTGCGCCCTGAATGCAGAGGCTTTCGGCTCGATGAGCGCGCGTTGAAACCACTTCTGCGAGACGCCACTAATTTTGGCTACAACCGAGCCCTGCTTGAAACCGGATTGCTTATGAAAGCTGCCCATCCTATTTATTAGTCCGCAGGTTACCTTGATCGTAAGCCCGGCGACGGTGTGGAAGTGCCAGTGGCGCTTCATGATCATTCGCTGATTATGCAGCGGTCGTTGATGGCTGATTCGTGATGTTTGCGGCTACAATTTGATAGATGGGCCGGGCATAATTAAAAGCGCCCTAGAGTGCCAAAATCTAGATATTGTCCGGGTGCTTGTTTGATCAAAATAGCTAAATTTAGCAACGGCGCTCGCGTTTAACGAGGCATTTGCCTGTGGTTAATGCGATGGTGCGATTACGCAATCGCGCACAGCCCATTTTGAATTGGTGTAAGAAACAAAGCAAGCTGCAAAAAATACGTCAAGTGCACAGCATTGGTTCGCTAAAAATAAAAACGCCGCGTATTTCGTTACGCGGCGTTTTATTTAAAACAAAGTTAGATTTTGCAGTTTTTGGAACTAGCAAGCTTAAACATATTGTCTCTACGCTCTTTAGCCGCGTTAATTGCTTCTTCAGTATTTGCGTATGTCCCAACTAAAGCTGGCCAGAATAGCACTGCTGCTGCTACATTCGTGCCAGTCACGGTACGTTCTTTACGCGCTTTTTTCTCAAAATCTTCAGCTTCGGCAATTTCTAATTTTATTTGGTCGCAGGTCAACTGTGAATCACCAGCTTTACGGACATCGACGACTTTAGGAGTAGCGCAACCAGTTAAAAGTGCAGCGAATATCACGATGGAAAATAACTTCATATAAAAACTCCCTTATGGTTAAAAAGACATACACGATTTAACAGATGTTAGCAGCCCGTCGGATTAGTGCTAAATCCGCTCAAGATCTGTATGTGCGAACCAATTTCACCGATTTTTGCGTCAATACGCTCGGTATTGACGCAAAACACCTGCAAAGTCCGGTTTGGCGCAGCCAAATTTTTGATTCCATTTGCTATCGTCCGACAGGCTGGTAGTCGATGCAACAAAAACAAAACGTTTCCACTAAATGTAAATTATACTGATTTTAGAGTGAATCGTTTACAATTTTCTAGCCATATATGGCGTGCGCTGAAATACCGTGGCTGAAACGTGTAAAAAATATTTCATTAATTCAACAAGAAATCTTTCGATTCCCTCCATGATAAAAATATAAAACTCTTTTTGTTTCATCGAAAATAGTATGGGTTAAATTATGTGCATATTCGCGATGGCGTTTTCTGCAACGCTTCGACAATCGGAATGCACTACATAAACAAGTTTCGATTTGAAACTTATTTTTAAATTGCGTCGAACAGCACAAATAGCAGGCTTTCTTCCCCAACGGAGTTCCCATGAAACGAGTCACTGGTATTGGCGGTATTTTCTTTAAAGCGAAAGATGCAGCAACATTACAGGCTTGGTATAAGCGGCATTTGGGCATTGATGTGCAGGCGTGGGGCGGTACTGCGTTCAATTGGGCGGATAGCGATGGCAAGCCCGCTGGAGGGTCAACTGTCTGGTCTATCGGCGCAGCGGAGGGCGATCAATTTGCGCCCAGTACTGCAACCTTTATGGTCAATTATAGGGTGGACGATTTGCACGCCTTAGTGAAAGTGTTGCGTGAAGAAGGCTGCAATGTTTTAGATAAGACCGATGATTCTGAATACGGCAAATTTGCTTGGGTAATTGATCCGGAAGGCAATAAAGTAGAACTATGGCAACCGCCGATAGGCCAGTAAACAAGCAGGTGAAACGCCGATGACTCTTTAGGCGTCGCGGGTTCGCGTTCTTTAGGTGCTATTAGTTATGAAGACGCCGTAGTAAAGCGCGATCCCTTGAAGCGGCAGGCCTCAAATCTATGTAAATGACATTCTTTTTGATGGCAAGCGCAGTTTATAGGCCATCGACGATTTCAACAACAAAACGGGCTAGATGCCGTTCATGGAGCCAATCTTGAATTTATGGTTGGGGCAGCTAATCGTCGGATCGTTTGATCACGTGAAACCACTTTTATTTTCTCACAACGTACAGCAGGAAGTTTGGGCTACCCGTCCTCAGATTCCGGTAAGTGGGTCAATTATGCGTTGGTGAAAAAGTGGGTTGTTTTAATACATGTAAGACCCAAAAAAGCTTGACAACGCGATTTTCGCATTTTAAACTGAAAGCGCTTTCAAGAATAACATCGACGATATAATCGGTGCAATGCCAGTCAGTTGAGTTCGGCAATAAGATCAGTTGAGTTCGGCAATAAATTCTGTTTGTGTTCTGTCGAGTCACAGACTACTAAAAAATTCCGAGGAGACGTTTGATGAATGCTTCTGTCCAGAAATGCGGCAAAAACAATATCGCAAGCCATTTTGAGTTCGCGCTGCGCCCAATAGCTGCCGCATGCGTGGCGGCTCTTTTCGCAGCGAGCGCACACGCGCAGCAAGCTGACCCGGTCGCAACGGACGCTGCCAAGAGTGACGCCGCCAAAAAAGAGGCTGCAAAGAAAGATTCAGCGAAATCCGCTGAGAAAGCGCCAGCCCAGGTAATCGGTACAGTCGTCGTAACGGGCATTCGCCGATCTATCGAATCGTCGATCGCCACCAAGCGCAATTCGGACTCCATCGTCGAGGCCATCTCTGCCGAGGACATCGGCAAACTGCCGGATGCCAGCATTGCAGAATCCCTCGCTCGCCTGCCCGGCCTGACCGGCCAGCGCGGCACGGATGGTCGCGTTAACGTGATCTCAATTCGCGGCCTGTCGCCAGCTTTCTCGGGCGTGCTCCTCAATGGCCGCGAAATCGTCAGTTCCAACGACAGCCGCGCCGTCGAGTACGACCAGTTCCCCTCTGAGCTAATCGGTTCGGCGACGGTTTACAAGACGCCAAACGCATCTTTGGTCGGCCAAGGGCTTTCGGGTACGGTAGATTTAATGTCGCGTCGGCCGCTAGATACGCGCGGCCGCGAAGTCGCAATTAACGTACGTGGCGAAACCAATTCGCTCAAAACACAGGTACCGGACGTGGCTAGCCCTACCGGCAATCGGATCAGCATGTCGTACGTAAACCAATTTGCCAACAACACAATCGGTGTGGCGGTGGGTTTCGCACACCTGGAGTCCACCACGCAAGCGCGCGTGACGGAGCTGGACCAGTATGGCGACTACACCCCTTATGGTCTTCCCATCAATGGCACCGTGAAGTCGTTGTTCCAGGCGCCTACGGTCACATGGGGCCCTGTCAGCCAAGCCCTGCTGCCGTTGTTCTGGACGGGCTCGCAGTTCACCAAGAAGAATACGCGTGACGGACTGATGGCGGTGCTGGAATATAAGCCAAACAATGAACTTAGCTCAAAACTCGATCTGTATTACTCAAAATTTGATACGCACGAAGTTGGCGGCAAACTAACCTCCAACATGTTCGCTAGCTGGGGTCAGCTCTTCGGTGGACCGAACTCGCAGAACACCTTGTCCAACATCAGCACCACCCAAGTCGGACAGAATACCTACGCCACAAGTGGCACGGCAAGCGCCCTGCCGACGACAACCACGAACTGGGATACCAAACGACGGGATGAGATTACCGCAATTGGTTGGAACAACTCGCTCAAGGTCGCAGACCAGTGGACGCTGGTGGGCGACCTCAGCTACTCACGCGACGTGCGTGACGAGGTCTATCAAGAAGTCTATGCAGGCCCTTGGAATAACAGCGCAAACACGTGGGCCTACGGGCCGTATCAGTGGAACGTTCCGGTCAATGGCGGGGCGCAGACCTTTACACCGCTTACCACAGGTTTTCTGTCCAATCCAGCGAACCTGCGCTTTGGAGATGTGATTGGCTTCGACTACGTCCCCGGCGAACGGCGATGGACCGGCGTGGTACGAGACCCACACTCGGTTGACGTTATCAAGTCAATGCGCCTCTCGGCACGCCGCCCAATCGAGCTGTTCGGCGTGTTCAACAACTTTACCGGCGGCTTTAACTATACCCAGCGCGACAAGAGCATAGAGAAAAACGAAACGCGCCTAGTTATGCCACTAGATAGCAGCGGCAACGTGATTCGCAATATCCCACTTAGTGCCGTGCGTTCGCCACTCAATATGTCTTGGATGGGTGTGTCCGACTTCATACGAATTGACGTGCCTTCGCTCGTGAATTCCGGAGCGCTTGGCCGCAAGGCAGCCGAGTTTGCGCTTAAAGCAAACGACTCCTTTGTTTACGAAAAGATTTCGACCGCCTTTGTGCAGTTGGATATCGACTCCCAAATTGGACCCGTACCAATTCGCGGCAATCTCGGTGTTCAAGCGGTTCACTCCGACCAGCGTTCCGAGGGTTTTGAATATCTGGGCCTAGATAACGATAACCCCAACCTTGCACTGCTGTTCAAGCGATCGGGTGGCAATAAATACGATGACGTACTGCCAAGCCTGAATCTAGTCGCCGAATTGAAGCCTGACTTGATTGCCCGCTTTGGCGCTGGCATGCAGTCCGCTCGACCCAATATCAACGACATGCGCGCCGGCGGCAGTACACCGCGACTAAACACTGACCCTGGACCCAACGAGGGTACTTGGCAGGTTACCTATGCAGGTAATCCACAGCTCAAGCCGTGGAGAGCGAGTGCTTTCGACGTATCGGTCGAGAAGTATTTCGGCAAGCGCAGTTATATCTCTGTCGCCGCATTCCGCAAAAATTTGTTGAGCTACGTTGTCTCTTCGGAGCAGGCAGTTGATCGCTCCGGCGCCCCCCTGCCGACGGGTTACATACCGACGGCAGGCGTGACGGTTCAGAAGTTGGGTGGCGAAATTAAGCCGCGCAATGGCAGCGGCGGGCGGGTCGAAGGTTATGAGTTTGCGGTAGCGCTCGAAGGCTCGATGCTCAGCTCCGCGCTCGATGGCTTCGGCATCGTGGCCAGCGCTTCCAAGCTCAACAGCTCGATCAGCGACCAGAAGGTCGATCAGAACAGCAATCAAGTCGTAGTCGACACGAAATCGCCGATTAACGGGCTTTCTGGCCGATCGAACAGCGTGACGGTTTACTACGAGAACCACGGTTTCTCGGCACGCGTCAGCCAACGCTACCGTTCAGCCTTCACCGCCACGACACGCGACATCTTCTTCCGCCCAACCACACGATCCCAAGCCGCTGATAAGGTCTTGGACCTACAATTTGGTTATGCATTCGACGACAATAGCAGCCTCAAGGGCTTGTCGTTACTGCTGCAGATCAACAACCTAACCGATACGTCGACGACAAACTTTAAGACGCCGGGTAATCTAGACGTGCCAGACGCAACACAGCTGGTGCCGAACTACACCTACCGTTTCGGTCGACAACTGCTTGCGGGCGTGAACTACAAGTTCTGACACCACACACGCGGATGGTGCCTGTGCCATGGGCGCGGTACCATCTGCACCACCTGACACTTTTTCTGAGAACGCCATGACTCTTCAACCCGTGCGCACAATCGTTATCGTTGGCGGCGGGACAGCCGGTTGGATGACCGCCGCGGCGCTGGCTAAGGTTTTGGAAGGCAAGTGTGCGATTCGCCTAGTGGAATCCGAGGAGATCGGCATCATCGGCGTCGGCGAAGCTACGATCCCACACATCGCCGAATTCAACAGCGCACTTGAGATCGATGAAGACGACTTCATGCGCGCCACGCAGGCAACTTTCAAGCTCGGTATTGAATTTGTAAATTGGGGTGCCGTTGGCGACCGTTACATCCACGGTTTCGGGTTTGTAGGACAGGCCACGCAGGCGCTACCGTTCCACCATTTTTGGCTCAGGATGCGTCGTGCCGGCCGCGCCGGGCCGCTTGAGGCCTACTCAATCAACACTGCTGCACCTCGCCAGGCGAAGTTTATGCGCGCGCGCAAGGATATGCCGGGCTCACCGGTAGCTGACATCTCGCACGCTTTTCATTTCGATGCTGGGCTATATGCACGCTACCTGCGCTCCTATTCAGAGAAGCGCGGCGTGCGACGCACCGAAGGCAAGATTAAGCAGGTGATACAACGCGAACCCGATGGCTACATCGATGCGGTGATGCTCGAAAGCGGCGAACGCATCGCTGGTGATTTCTTCATAGACTGCTCAGGAATGCGCGGCCTGCTGATCGAACAAACGCTAAAAGCCGGCTTTGAAGACTGGTCACATTGGTTGCCGATGGACCGCGCGTTGGCAATTCCATGCGAGTCGGCCGGTCCGCTATTGCCGATGACCCGCTCCACTGCGCATAGTGCTGGTTGGCAGTGGCGCATCCCCTTGCAACATCGCACCGGCAATGGCCATATTTACTGCAGTAGTTTTATGGAGCAGGACGAGGCAACGCGCATTTTGCTTGAAAATCTCGATGGCAAGCCGCTAGCCGACGCGCGCCCACTGAAGTTCGCCACCGGTCGCCGCAAAAAGTCCTGGGTTGGCAACTGCGTAGCAGTCGGCTTGTCCAGCGGCTTTCTCGAGCCTCTTGAGTCCACAAGCATTCACCTGATTCACACCGCGATCTCGCGCATTATCAGTTTCTTTCCGCACGCCGGCTTCGACGCCGCCGATATCGCTGAGTACAACGCAATGACGCAGTGGGAGTACGAGCGCATCCGCGACTTCATCATCTTGCACTACAAGGCCACCGAGCGCGACGATTCTGAATTCTGGAACTACTGTCGTACGATGTCCGTCCCCGACACACTGCAGGCTAAAATTGATTTATTCCGCAGCAACGGCCGCGTATTCCGCGAATTGCAGGAACTTTTCGCGGAGCCGAGCTGGCTACAGGTGATGATTGGTCAGCGCATTGTGCCCCATGGCTATCACCCTTTCGCCGACCTTCGCTCCGAAGACGACGTCGATGCCTATGTGCGCAGCGTGGCCGACGTGATCGCCAAGTGCGTAAACGCAATGCCGACGCAGGCTGAGTTCATCGCTACAAATTGCGCGGGTTTTCGGTAATGAGTCCGGATAACGGTAAGACCCAACCGCACGACTTAGTGCGAGGTGACTTTATTATCGAGGGGGCTGAGGCTTGGTACCGGATTGATGGTCACGACAACCTTTCTCCGTTTTTCATGGCACTTGCAGGAGACAGCGATCTTTGGGCTTACGTGTCGACCGCAGGTTCGTTGACGGCCGGCCGTCGTGATGCCGAAGGCGCCTTTCTTCCTTACGAAACCGTAGACAAAATTCATCTGAGAGGTGAGCACACGGGGCCCCGCACCTGGATCCACATCGAGGACGGCGCGCAAACGGAACTATGGCAGCCTTTCATACCATGCCTCGATGGTTCGGCAGGAAAACGCTCTGTGTGGAAGAACTCATCGGGAACCCGTATCCGCTTTCGCGATGAACACCCGTCAGGCCGTTTGGCTTTCCAGTACGAGTGGTTCACTGCCGCTGGCCTTGGTCTGGTTCGCTCCGCAAAGCTGGAGGCGTTACGCGGCCCGATTTCCGTGAAGGTACTTGACGGTATTCTTAACCTCATTCCCCCGAACATCGGTGTTGAGCTTTCAAATAGTATGAGCAGTCTCACTGACGCGTACAAGTGGAACGAGTCGGCCGCTGCTGGGCGCATGGGACTTTTCACGCTATATGCGCAGATATGGGATCGAGCCGAGCCGAAAGAATCCCTCGCAGCGCTAGTAGCTTGGCACACAGGCGCACCGTCAGACACACGAACGATGCTTTCAACGACGCAGTTGACTACCTTCTGTCGTACCGGACGCGCTGCCGCCGAGTCGCTGACCCGGGGCCGCCGCGGTGCCTTCCTGATAAACTTCGACGCTATCATCGACTCCGCAGAGCTTGAATGGCATATCGTTATCGATGCACCGAAGTCACAGGTGCAGGCGTTCGAACTTTGCCGCCAACTCGAAGCAGGTGGCGGTACGGTGGCGGAGATTGTTGCCGCCCGTGAGCGTAACACTGCCGGGCTGGATGAGCTACTCGCCCGAGCGGACGCGTTCCAGAGTTCAGCTGACACAATGGCCGCTACACACCATCAGGCCAATGTATTGTTCAACATCATGCGTGGAGGAGTTTTCGTAAACGGCACATGTTTTGACCGAGATGACTTGATTGCCTTCGTACGTCAGCGCAACAACGCAATCGGTGCAGCGATGAGCGCAGCCTTGACTGGATGGCCAGCCCAGATAAATCGTGCGGATGTGCTAGCCGCTGCCCGCGATAACTGGGGACCCCAGGCCGAACGGCTCGTACTCGAATATTTGCCGCTGACGTTCAGCCGCCGTCACGGCGACCCCAGCCGCCCTTGGAACAGGTTTTCGATCCGGGTGCGCGATATGGAAGGTCGGCGCATCGTCAACTACGAAGGAAATTGGCGCGACATCTTCCAAAACTGGGAGGCGCTGATACCTAGCGAGCCGGAATATGTCGGATCAATGATCGCTGTCTTCCTCAGTTCGATGACGGTAGACGGCTACAATCCGTATCGCATCGGACGCGATGGCATAGACTGGGAAATCGAAGAACCTAATAACGCGTGGAGCCACATCGGCTACTGGGGTGATCATCAGGTAATTTACCTGCTCAAGTTACTCGAGGCTGCTCAGGCGCGCGAGCCAGGGCTTCTCGACGCGTTTTGGGACCGCGCAATTTTCAGTTTTGCCGACGTACCGTACCGGCTCAAGCCATATACAGAGCAGATCGCGCAACCGAAAGCGACGATAGTCTTCGATCACGACGCCAACCAACGTGCGCATGAGCGGGCTCGGCGGCTTGGCGCCGACGGTTTGCTACTGTGCGATGAACTTGGCGAGCCGGTGCTGGCGACGTTGGGTGAAAAACTGGCAACGATCCTTCTGGCAAAGGCCGGAAGTTTGGTTCCAGGAGGTGGCCTGTGGTTACACACGCAACGGCCAGAGTGGAATGATGCCAACAATGCGCTGGTGGGCAATGGCCTGTCAGTGGTGACCCTTGCGCACTTGCGCCGCTTTCTCACATTCCTGGCCGCGTTGCCCGGATCAGATCGGCAGTTTTCCATATCTGTGGCAACTCGCGATGCATTGGAGCATTTGCAGGTCCACGTCTGTGCGACGCCGGTCTCGGTGGTCAATGATGATGTCGGGCGGCGCGTGTTCCTCGACGGCGCTGGCGTCATTCTCGATGCGTGGCACAGAACTGTCTACGGTGGTGCAGCGAGTCGGACGACCGTTCGTTCGCCGGCAAACCTCCTGCCCTCGCTGGCGCGCGATCTGTTGCCTCTGGTCGATGCGACGCTCAGGCGCTGCGCCCGCGCAGATGGGTTATACGAGAGCTACAACCTGGTAGATTTTTCTAACTACAAAGCGAAGGTGGACCACCTTTATCCGATGCTCGAAGGTCAGGTTGCAGTGCTATCGTCTGGCCTGCTTTCCCTCGCCGAGTCTGTAAGCTTGCTCGAAGCGTTGTTCGCCAGTCCTTTATTTACGCCGCAACACAACTCGTTCCTCCTGTACCCTGACCGGACACTACCGGGATTTCTCGATCGCAATTGCCTTGATGGCTCCGCTCTGGCGTTGTCCGTGACCCAAGCGGTCCTAGCGTCGGGCCGAACGGACCTATTGCAGACGCAAAGTGACGGGACCGTGCGCTTCGCACCAGACTTGGCGAACCGCGGCGACCTAGAAGCCATAGGGGCGGATCTAGGTTCAGAACTGCCCCAGCTTGTCGCCGTATACGAGCGCATACTAAATCACCGCGAGTTCACGGGGCGCTCTGGCACGATGTTCGGTTACGAAGGCCTTGGCTGCATCTATTGGCACATGGTCGCCAAGCTGCTACTGGCCGTACAAGAGCGTGTATTCGACGCCGCTGACCAAAATGCGTCACAATTGGATGCGTTGTGTAATTTTTATCGCAAAGTACGTGATGGTCTTGGTTACCGCAAGGATGTGAAGGATTACGGCGCCTTTCCCGCCGACCCTTACAGCCATACAGCGGCCGAGGGTGGCGCGCAGCAACCAGGCATGACCGGACAGGTTAAAGAAGAGATCCTCTCGCGGTGGGGCGAATTGGGGTTGCGCGTGCGCGACGGGCTAGTCCAGTTCAATCCGTTATTGCTCGACGCGAACGAGATTCCACCCGAAGGAGCACTCACCTTCACGTGGGCGCGTGTACCGTACTCATACCGGCACGGGGGCAAAACCAGCCTTAGAGTGCTCGAGGGGTCAGGCTGGCGGGATTGCCCTGACCTGCACTTTGATCCCACGCGCGTCAAGGCGGTCGAGGCGGAAATTTCATTTTTGTCAGGCACACGAACATGAACAGAACGGATTTGATACGCTGGCAGCAACAACGGCGCACACTGCTGGGTGCTGCGCTTACCGCGCCGGCGTGGCCATTGCTTGCGGCACCCACGCGCATATTGACCGTCGCCGCTTTCCCGGCAGTCGATGCGATTATCGAGGCGGCCAAACCGGCATGGCGGCGCCTTCACCCAAATATTGAAATCCGAATTTTTAGCCGCCAGTATGTAGACCATCACACGGCTATGACCACGGCGTTGTCGACGTCTGCTCACCTTCCGGACGTTATGGCGCTCGAATCGACCTATGTCGGCCGCTATGCGCTAGGTCAGGGGCTGGTAGACTTGGCGCAGCCACCTTACAACGTGAAACGCTTTCGAGACCGCTTCGCCGGCTTCGCGTACGACCAGGCGATCAACCGTCGCGGCGAGGTGATCGCAGTGCCGACCGACATCGGACCCGGCACGCTGCTCTATCGCCATGATCTCTTGGCTCGAGCGGGACTGACGGAAATGGATCTGACTTCGTCTTGGGATGCTTATGTCGACGCAGGAATCAGGCTTAAGGCCGCCACTGGCGCGTACTTGATCGCGAACGCGCAACAGGTCAAGGATATTCTGATTCGTAGCGGCATCAAGCCCGGCGAGGGCGTGTACTTTGACCAAAATTCCAAGGTGCTGGTCACTTCGCCGCGCTTCGTACGCGCTTTCGAACTCGCGCGCAAGGTGCGGCAGCACAAGTTGGATGCGCGTGCGTACGCTTGGTCCAACGAGTGGGCAGAAGGCTTCAAACGCGGCAGCGTCGCGACCGAGCCCACCGGGGCGTGGATGGTAGGCCAACTAGCCAACTGGGTGGCGCCCGAAACGCGCGGCTTGTGGCGCGCCGCGCCACTGCCCGAACAGACGTTTGTCGGCTACGGTGGCACCTACTATGCCATGCCTCGTCGCGCAGCGGAAGCCAATAAGTCACTCGCCTGGGAGTTGATTCAGTTGCTCGCGCTTGACCGCGCACAGCAGTTCACCGCCTTCAAATCGCAGGATGCTTTCCCGGCCCTCATCGAAGCTTATGACGACCCGTTCTTTGAAGAGCCTCTCGCTTTTTTAGGCGGCCAGCGTGCGCGCCTGCTGTGGCGGGACGCGGCGAGAAAAATTGTTGCAACCGGTTCCCATAAGCAAAGTGATTTTGCCAATGAGGTCATCAATACCGAGTTATCCAATGTGATGGACCGCGGCAAACCTATCACCCAAGCGTTGGCTGATGCCCAGCGCCTGCTCGAACGGAGGGCACACCGTTGAAATCAATAACTCG
>JANNXI010000187.1:0-6482 GCA_031409495.1 Betaproteobacteria bacterium | reverse complement strand
GATCGTCGAAAACGCCAGCAGCATTAGGCCAATTTTAAATGGACTTTTCATGATTAGCAGCCTGCAGAGTCAACAGGGAAATACTGAAAGCTGCCACCTACGCCGAACAACTCGCCTTCTTTTGCAAGTGATGAAAGGTACAGTGTAATAGCGGTGCCATGAAAATCGCTGCTCACCACAAGATCTAACTTGCCATCGCCATCCATGTCGCCCGCCCACAATAAATATTGATCCAGCGAGATGGGATAAGACTCCCCACCAAAAAAATTGAATGTGGCGATCACTTGGCTTTTGCCGTTCATGCGCACTTCCAACACCAATGCGTCTTGCTCGTGTTGGTTCGTCAAATTTTTACTTACCTGTTCCAAGACGGGCATAAAATGCGCCTTTTCGCCATTTGGTAAGTTAAGCACCGCTTCCATCGTGCCTTGTGTTTGTGGCTTGCTCACCACACTTTTAGCCGCTGGATAGTAGGTGCCTATGGCACCAGCTTTAAAGGGTAGTGCGGTCGCTGGGGCGCGAAATGGCTTAAACATGATGATTGGTTTTGTCGCCGTGGCTGGCAACCACTGCAGCAATTGTCCGGGTATCGGGTCGCCGTCATAAACAGGATGCGGTTTTGCTTGAATATTCAAACGCGATGCGGTTAGTGCACACTTACCGGGTGATGCGCATTCTAGCGCCCACCAGCCGTCCCCAGCGCGATATTCTTTGTCCGGAAGGTGCGTAGAGGGGGGAGCAGATTGGCCAACGGCGATGGGGGTTTCTTCGTGCACTAGATGCGACACAGGGATAACGACAATATTTCCGGTTGATTTATTGCCACCGGCAAAGGCGGGGTGGTTAGCGCCAGCCAGTAATCCAACGGTCAAAAGTAGCGTTTGAATTTGTTTTAGCATGATTAATCCCACTTAGTGATTGAGCCTATAACACGCAGTATAGCGCGCGATTCTGGCAGAAAAGTGCTGAAATGGGGATGAAATTGGGCGTGACTGCTTAAGGGATAATGGCGCTTGTCCTTGATCCAAAAAATGCCTGACTGATAAGGCTGTAGATGCCCTATTTTAGGGTATCTACAGCCTACTAAGTGTGGAGTCTAGAGTGCTTTAGCCGAACTTAAAAACGCGCCAATCATACCTGGTAGGCTGTCTTTATTGTAGGGTTTATTGACGAATCCACTGAAGTCGTTGGCATCGAATGGGCCATTTTCAGCTTGGGCCAGAAGTACCGGGGTGAGCTTTGCGCCCGGTTGCATGCGGGCGCAAAGCAACTCGGCGGCTGGGGTGTTCGTTGGAAAGCCTGGCGTGGTTGGATCAACGATGACGGCATCGAACATATCTTGTGTTAACGCGTTAAAGGCTTCTTCCGCCGTTTCGGCAACGGTGACGCGATAGTTTTTGCGTTTGAGTGATAGTGTCGCTAGCCGCGTTTGTTCCCGATCAGCATCAATCAGTAGCACGCTACCGGCGCTATTTTCACGTAGGGTGTGGCGCGTAACTAGGCTTGGTTTTCCGCTGGCGTCTGCTTCGCGCGCGCCCAGCACGGCACTCATGGCGTCGCTTAGTTGCGACGGGGTGGCGGGGTGGCGCAGGTAAGCGTTGATGCCGTTTTCGCGGCAGGCAATTGCATCGCCTTGTTTGCCGTCGCTGGCCACCATAATCATAGCCATTGGCGCTAATTTGTGATGATTTTTTAATCGAAATGCCAACATAAAGCCATCTTGTACCGGTAGTTGATTGCTTAAAATCACCAGCGGAATCGGAGTTTTGTCATAGTGCATGCGCATTAAAAATTGCAGTGCGGTGGTGCCGTTATCAGTTTCACGCGGGTGCATACGCCAAGAGCGGCACTGGTCAGCCAAAAGTTTGCGCTGCTCCGCATCGGGGCTCACAATGAGCACCGGAAGCCCTGTTAAGGTGATGTAGGCGTTACGTGCTGGTGCGGGCAATGGTGGTTTGCAGGCGAACTCTGCAGTAAAGGAGTAACTTAGACCGTCACTACGCTCCTTTGCTTCTAGTTTGCCACCCATGGCTTTAATGATTTGCTTTGCAACCGCCAGCTTCATCAGGGCCGCCGGTGGCAGCACACTGGTTATACGTGGCCCAGCCACGCCAAAGCGTAAATTGCTATGCTCTACCGTGAAGACTAGGCTTGCTTTGTTTTCCGCCATAAATTCAGGTGAAATCGTAAAAAGCACTTCGGCTGTCCCATCCGATGAAGCCGGGTCAATGTTGGCAATACCGCATTCAAACAAGTTGCGCAATGTCAGCATTAGCCTTACGCCGTCGCCTTGTAGGCGCTCGGGCACGTCCGTTTCTACGCGAATCTTCATCTGCATGCGCCGCTCTTCGGCAGCCATCACGACGCTATCAAGCATGCTCGCGCAGGAATGACGTAAATCAAAAATTTGGCTATCAAGGGTTAAGCTGCCGCCTTCAATTTTTGAAAAGTCTAAGAGATCAGCCACATTGGCGAAAGCCGCGTGCGCGGTTTTTTCAATTTGCTTCAGGTTATCTACCATGACGCTAGGCAACTCTAATTGCTCTGCCCGATAAATGGCGCTGCTAGCGCCTTCAATTGTTGCGGCAATATCGCGAGCAATGGCTTCAAAACTGCGCATCTGCGCACTCAGCATTGCTGAGGCAGGTTTATTGTCCGAGCCCGTATCTTGCGACTTTCCAGCGGTTCTGTGCTTGAAAATATAAAGCCTGCCAGCGTGCACGCCATCATTGGCAACGGCCAAACAGGTTTGGCTAATCTGGCGGCCATCGAGTAACGTAAATTCAAAAGATTCTGGTGCAACATCGTTGCCGCTGCTATTTTCGTTGGTAAGAGGCTTTGGCCCCATCGCCTCCACTACTTTGGCCGCGGCTTGCGTAAATAGTTTATCAACCGGCGTACCAATGAGTGATTGCGTTGCTACTTGCACATCAAACAACTCGCAAAATGCCACGTTCACCACATCAATATTGCCTTCGCTGTCGTCGATCAAGCAGGCGTCGGACATATTTTCAATTAGATCTAGCAAATGTGATGCTTGTACCGTGGCTAATGCTTCTTGATCGCGGACAACGCTGATATCGCGTAACCACATTGCCACAGCGCGTGGTAGCCCTTCTCGGTTTTCGGCACCGCTGCCTAGGGTCGCTTTGACGCCAGCGAGCTTCACTTCTACTGGCCGCAAGATATCGTCAACACTATTGGTGCCGCCGTTCGCTGCCATCATTAGTTCGACAATGGCGCTGCTGGTTTTGCCCTCGGCTACACGATTGAAGGCCTGTTCAAAGCGGCGCTTTCCATCCTCGCGCAAGGTGCTAACGAAAACATAGCGACCGGTTTTTCCAGTCCAGTTTTCGATCTCCGGCGTGGCAAAAATAATCTCGCCATTTAAGTTTAGCGACGCCACTGGTTCGCCAAGGGCGTTAAATAGTTGTTGGATATCAATCATGACGAAGAGTGTAGCGCTTTTTTCCTGTTTTTAGGTCATTATTGCGGTTTGACAGCGAATCATTTTAGCGATTTTAATGCCCTTACTATCCCACACACCGCGCGGGCTTTATTGCGCCGCTGGTGATTTTTATGTTGACCCATGGCGGCCTGTAGCGCGTGCCGTTATTACCCATGCTCATGCGGATCATGCGCGTCCAGGCCACGCCCACTATTTGGCGAGCTTCGCGGGCCGTCATGTGTTGCGCACCCGTTTGGGTGCTGCCGCCAATATTGAAAGCGTGCCCTATGGTGAGGTACGCAATATTAACGGTGTGAAGGTGTCGCTCCATCCAGCGGGGCATGTGCTTGGATCGGCGCAAGTGCGCATTGAACACAGGGGTGAAGTGTGGGTGGTGTCGGGCGATTACAAGCTGGATTACGATCCAACATGTCCGTTTTTTGAGCCGCTGCGTTGCCATACCTTTATTACCGAATCAACCTTCGGTTTACCCATTTATCGCTGGCGCACACACCAACAAATATTTGCTGAAATAAACGGGTGGTGGTTAGCTAATGCCGATGCTGGCCGTGCCAGCGTGATCTACGGCTATTCGTTTGGAAAGGCGCAGCGAATACTCATGGGTGTGGATGCATCGATTGGTCCAATTATTGTGCATTCGGCGGTGGAAACGCTGAACCGCGGCTACCGTGAATCAGGTGTGGCGCTTCCTGCGACGTTAATGGTTTCAGCGCTAGACGCAAAAATGGATTTGTCGCGTGCACTCGTGGTGGCGCCGCCCGGGGCTGCTGCTTCGCCGTGGATCACGCGCTTTGGTGATTATTCGGATGCCTTTGCGTCTGGCTGGATGACGTTACGCGGCGCAAAAACCCAACAAAATATGGATCGTGGTTTTGTGTTGAGTGATCATGCGGATTGGCCTAGCTTGCATGCCGCCATTGACGCGACCGGTGCTACGCGGGTGTTGGTCACCCATGGTAGTGTAGCAGTGATGGTGCGGGTTTTGCGCGAGCGCGGGCTGGATGCAGATGCCCTTGAGACGCCCTACGGCGATAATGCGGAGCCCTTGGATAGCACCGCATGAAGCACTTTGCTGAACTCTACGCGCAGCTAGACGCTACGACTAAAACGAGTGAAAAGGTCATCGCGCTGGTGCGTTACTTTCAAAGTGTGCCAGCGGCAGATGCTGCTCTTGCCGTGCATTTGCTAAACGGCAATCGGCCTAAACGTGCCGTGGCCACCACGAAACTGGGTGCATTCGCAGCGCGCGCCGCAGGGCTGGCCCCTTGGCTATTTGCTGAGAGTTATGATGTTGTCGGCGATCTGGCAGAAACGATTGCATTGGTTGTGCAGGGTGTGCGTGATGAGCGAAGTCCGGTGCTAGGCGAGGCGCAAACACAACCACTATGCCATTGGATTGACGTGACGATTCCTGAATTGGCGCGCTTGGGCGCGCAAAATAACGAAATTTATGTGCCTGAAGATGCCCTATATACGGCTGTTTCCAGCCATTGGTTGAGCCTAAGCTACATTGAGTGCTTGGTCTTTAATAAGTTGATTACGGGTGGTTTTCGCGCTGGCGTGTCGGAAGGGTTGGTGCAGCGGGCTTTAGGACAGGTGGCGGGTTTGGACGGAAAGATAATTGCGACGCGGTTGGCGGGTAAGTGGTTACCAACGGCTGAAAATTATCAAAGACTTATTGCACCAGACGCAGGCGAGAAAGATATTTCCCAGCCCTATCCGTTCTTCTTGGCGCATCCAATCGGCAAAGAGCCAGAAACTTTAGGTGCACGCCATGAATGGCAAGCCGAATGGAAGTGGGATGGTATTCGTTGCCAATTGGTAAAACGGGATGGCCAAGTATTTTTATGGTCGCGCGGTGAAGAACTCATCTCTGCCCAGTTTCCAGAATTGTTAGTGGCTGCAGCTGCGTTGCCAGACGTGGTACTAGACGGCGAAATTCTGGTGCAGTTTGAAACCAGTATCGGCACCTTTGCGGATTTGCAAAAGCGCTTAGGCCGCAAAGCGCCTGCCAAGAAAATATTGACTGACTTGCCCTGTATGTTTATGGCCTATGACTTGTTGGAATTGGCGCGGCAAGACCTGCGGGAACAGCCTTTGCGCGTGTGCCGCGCGGCGCTACTTAGTACTGTGAACGGTATGCCCGCAACTCGGTTGTTGCAGGTGTCTGAGATCGTGCCTGCTCCATCTTGGGCGTCCTTGCGAGTAGCGCGTGCCGAAAGCCGCGCGCGCGGTGCTGAGGGCTTGATGCTAAAACGCCTTGATGCAGTCTATGGCCAAGGCCGCACGGTTGGCGCAAAAGGAGCAGCTTGGGTTAAGTGGAAAATCGAACCGTTAACCTTAGATTGCGTGCTGATGTGTGCGCAACGTGGCCATGGCAAACGTGCCAACCTTTATACCGATTACACATTTGGCGTTTGGCAGCGCTTGGCTGCCGTTGAAAATGCGCTTAATGCTGCACCACACGTTGGAGTTGATACACCAAAATCGGTTGAAGAAGCCCGTAAATTGGTCACTTTCGCTAAAGCCTATTCAGGCTTAAGTGATGTTGAAATTGCCGAAGTGGATGCGTTTATTCGTAAGAATACGCTGGAGAAATTTGGTCCCGTGCGCACCGTCACGCCTAAATTAGTGTTTGAGCTTGCTTTTGAAGGTATTCAAAGATCAAACCGGCATAAGTCGGGCGTGGCGGTGCGCTTTCCTAGAATCTTGCGGCTACGGCACGATAAAAAAGCCGAAGAGGCAGATAGTCTTGATTCGGTCATGGCGTTGTTAGCTTCAATTAGTCGTGGGTAGCGGCAGAACACATAACAAGAACGGTCGCGTTGCTCGGTAACATATGGGGCAACCATCAAAGCCGTGGGTTTAAATATATTGCTCCGGCCCAATGAAGTATCAAGCCGCATAACGCACTCTGCGATCTTGAAAGTAAGCGATAACACGTTCAGGCGATCTGTCTAGCATCTCCATGTGTTCATTGGCTGCCGCACGTAATTTTGCTTTTGTACGCACC
>JANNXI010000186.1:0-16634 GCA_031409495.1 Betaproteobacteria bacterium | reverse complement strand
TGCCATTTTCTACCTCACCGACGCGAAAAGCATACACATCAAACCAGCGGCCCAGTTCTTTGGCCTCGTTCACCAGCCGAATCGGTGTTCCCGTTAACGCCACTTTGCTATAAATTTGCACCCAATACATTTCATTGTGCGGGGCAATTTCAGACATGCGCTTGCCCACCACACTAATTAGTCCTGTTTGCGTCTCAAAAGCGGGGTTTGCTTCAACAAACCGATAATCAATTGGCTTGCTTGTTGCGTCGAAAATCAGTTCAATAATACAAAAACCTTCGTCGATTAAATTAAACAAATGTCGGTAATTGGCTTCACTCTCGCGCACCGTCTGCTCGGCTTGTTTTCGCGAAGAAATATCGGTGATGGCGATACGCATTTCTGCCAACTCTGGCGACGCTTCATGTTGGTTAATTACCGTAAAGGAAAGGTTAGCCCAAAATGGCGCACCATCGCGCTGTACCATTTGAATATCCATGTACTGCGCCCCCCCCGATGCTGGCGGCTGTGTGCGGCGCAGGTAAAAACTATCCTGCGCTTTGGTGGCAATAAACCGGGTAAAGCGCTCACCCACCACTTTATCGCGCGACGCACCTAGCAAGATGGCGGCGGCAAAGTTCGCTTCTAATATCAAGCCACTTTTACCGATGGTGCAGTAAGCAATTGGTGCCATATCGTAAAGATCAAAATAACGGGCGCGACTGGTTTCTAACGCTATTTGGGTCGCCCGCAGCTCTTCATTTTGCAGCTCTAGCTCAATTTGGGCCACGTGCAACTCATGTAATGTACGCTGCGTGACGTTTGCACGTGAGGGGTTAATTTTTATCGACGCCAATGGGTTTGTCGCCTTGTTATTGGCCACATCATTCGCGTCCCCTTTGGCTGCGGGCGTTTGCGCGGTGATGGTTTTTTCGGCGCGTGCGCGAAGCACTGCGTATGGGGCTGGTGGAAGTTGGGCTTGCGCGTTCAACTTAGCATCCAAACGTGCAGCCACGCCTAAATCCGGCTCGACATCAGGCTTGGCGTTTGGCGTAGTGTTAGGCTGGGTGTTAGGCGTGGTGTTGGGTTTTGAAGCGTCGTTTTTATTTCGCATTTGTGCACCTGTTTCTTATGCAATAGTACTGTTGAGTTTAGGCGTATTGTTGAAACTATTTACTTGCAATTTTTGATTCTTTACTGCGTTCCGTGGTGGCAATGGCATACATCTCACCAGCCTCATTGACCAGCGCGGTGGATGTTAGCGATACGTTCAGCGTTTGGCCACTTTTAGCCAAGCGCTGGGTTTGATACGGCTCCAATATTTCGGATTGGCTTAGCTGATGTATGCGCGCTAGCGCCTGTTCTTGCAAATGCACAGGAATTCGTTCGCGCGCGTTCATGCCTAGCGCCTCAACTTCAGTCCAGCCGTAAAGGCGGGTGGCACCGGGATTCCACGCAATTATGCGGCCGGTTAAATCTTGGACGGTAATGGCATCAAACGCATCGCGCACCACCACAGCTAGGCGCACCAAGTCATTCGCTCTGCTTAAAGCTTCGCGGGTACGCACTACTTCGGTAATTTCAACAAAGGTAATCACCGCCCCTTCAATTACATTTTCAAGCGTGCGATAAGGCAAGATGCGCATGGTGTAAAACTTAGCTTCGGTGGTTTGTACTGCTACTTCTTTGGGCACAAGGGTTTTTAATACTCCCTGTACATCTGCCACCAAACTATCGTAGTTCGTCAGATTAGAAACAATATGGGCCACTGGACGACCAACGTCACTCATGATTAAATTGATAATCAATGTGGCCGCCGGGGTAAACCGTAATATGCGCAAGTGATGATCAATAAAAATAGTGCCAATACCCGTACCCGCGAGCAAATTATTCATATCATTATTGGCGCGAGATAGATCATTTACTTTGGTTTGCAGCTCACTATTTACGGTGCTGAGTTCTTCGTTAATCGACTGCATTTCTTCTTTTGATGTTTCCAGCTCTTCATTGCTTGACTGCAGCTCTTCATTCACCGATTGCATTTCTTCGTTGGATGACTTTAATTCTTCGTTTGACGTTTCTAACGCGTCATTTGCGGCGCGTAAGTATTCTTCTTTGGCTTGCAACTCATCGTTGAGCTCAGCAATGTGCGCTGTGGCGTCTTTATGGCGGGTGGTTGCCGTAGCAGTAGCGCTGGCGTTAGTGGACGCGCGCGGCGCAGCGTGGTGGGGCGGCGTGCTATGTGCGGATTCATCGCCTGTGGTACCGGTGGACGCACTCGGCAGCATTTCATCTAGTGTGATTAGAAAAAGCGATATTTCAAGCGGTGTCGGAACGACTATCGGGGCATTAACAGACCGCGTACTTACGGGGTAAATGTTTAAAATAACTTGGGTGTAGTGGCCATTGGTTTTTACCGAGAGCTGGCGCGCCCGTGTAAAGGTATTGCTACTTACCGCCTTGTACAGCGATGTGGTTAAATCGCGCCGAAGTCCTTCTCGCGCCATTTTAAGCACATTGTTTATACCGGTTTCACCGGGTGCTGGTTCTAAAAATAGGCCACTGCGGCCATGCAGATACAGAATATCGCCTTGGCCATTTACCAGTACGCCTACCGTGGCAGTTTGCAACAGTAAGGCGTGTTCGGTGAGTTCGCGCATAGATAATTTTGCGGCTGCTGGTATTTTTTTAGCGGGTGTTAATGCTACATCTTGTAGTGCATTTAGCGGCTTGTATGGCAAAAACCGCCCGAGGGCTGCGCGTTGCGCACCCTGAAAATCTTCTGCTCGTGCATAAAGCTTGCATTTGCGGTCTAGCACTGCAAATGCATCGCCACACTCACCCACGGTTTCAGACGTGCCCAGAAATAGCAGGCCGCCCGGATTGAGCGCGTAATGAAACAGCGCAATGATTTTTTTTTGTAAGTCCGATCCCATATAAATAAGCAGATTACGGCAACTGATCAAGTCTAGTTTAGAAAAGGGGGGGTCTTTGATGACGTTTTGTTCAGAAAAAATCATCATGTCGCGAATAATTTTATGTACTCGATAGGTGTTGTCGTCCGCTTGCAAGGTAAAAAACCGGCTTAGCCGTTCTGGCGAAATATCATTGGCGATGCTGGTTGGGTACACGCCTGCGCGGGCGGTGGCAATGGCATAGCTATCAATATCAGTGGCAAAAACCTGTAGCTTATAGCTTTGCTTAAGTGATTCCATATGTTCTTGCAGCAAAATGGCGAGGGAATACGCTTCTTCACCGGTAGAGCAGCCCGTTGACCATACCCGAATGGTGTCACCAGCAGATTTGCTGGCAAACAACTTGGGAATAATTTGTGTTTCGCATTCAGTAAATGCGCCTGGGTCACGGAAGAAACTGGTTACGCCAATTAAAAAATCATGAAACAGCGCTTCAATTTCGGCGGGAGTTTGTTGTAAAAATTTTACGTAGGCTTCCACGCTATGTAGTTGGTGTACAGCGATGCGCCGATCAATACGGCGACAAATTGTGCTGGGTTTATACTGTGAAAAGTCATGTCCAGTTTGCGCGCGCAATAAAATAAATATTTTGCGTAAGGCGTTCTCATCTTGCGGCATGCTGGCCGGGGCCGCGTGTAAGACTTTGCTAAAGGCGTGCGCAACATAGGCGATAAGCTGCACCGGCATTTCTCTTGGTTCTAACTCGTAATCCACTAGGCCTGTGGCTAAGGCGTTGCGCGGCATGCCGTCAAATTCACTGGTGGCGGCTGTTTGCACCATCACCATGCCGCCTTCGCTTTTAATGGCGCGAATGCCCAAGGTGCCATCGCTACCGGTGCCGGACAGCACTATGCCGATGCCACGGTCATGTTGGTCCTGCGCTAAAGACTTAAATAGAAAATCAATCGGCAAACGGTGGCCGCGCGGCGCTGCAGGTTCTAGCAGATGCAAGGTACCGTTTAAAAACGCCATATCACGGTCGGGTGGAATAATGTAGATGCAGCCGGGTTGCACCACCATGCCGTCTTCTACCTCGAACACCTGCAGCTTAGTGACGCGGCGGATAAGTTCAGCTAATAAACTTTCGTGATCAGGTGCTAAGTGCTGCACCAACACAAACGCCATTTCCAGCACCGTATTGGCAGGAATGCCAGAAAAAAACGCTTCAAACGCTTTTAAGCCACCTGCAGACGCACCAATACCGACGATAGCAAAGTGTTGACTTCTTGCGGCGGCAGTGGGCGAACTATCGACGCTGGCAGGTAGCGTTGTAGGTTCATGGTCAGGGGGGGCAGAAGCAGAAATTATGACCGACGCTTTATTTTTAGTGCCGTTTCTACTTTTTTTAGTAGTCATACTGTTGCCCTTTAGTTTTTTTGCTTGGCTTTAAGTGGTGTTACTGCAAGCATTTAAGTGGATTCAGTATAGGCTTATAATTTTGTGCGGGTGTTCTCATTTAGCGCGCGATAAAATATGCTGCTTAAGCGAACAGCGCGGTACCTGCTGGCAATGGTGGTGGCAGCGCAATGGGATCCACGCCGGTAGCCAGAAAATTAAGCGCAACATCGAGGGTGGCTAAAAACTCTTCTACCTTAATGGGTTTAGTGATGTAGCGAAAAAAACCTGCAGCTAAGCCGCGCTCTATATCGCGCGGCATGGCGTTGGCGCTAAGTGCCATCACGAGTATGTGTGCGGTAGTCGCGTCAAAAGTTAGTGCTTTTAGGGCACTGATTCCGTTGATGCCTGGCAAATTAATATCCATCAAAATTAAGTCAGGCTGCGCCGACCGCGCGAGCGCAATACCGCTAGTGCCGTCGATTGCACTGATGAGTCTAATATCGTTACGGCGGGCAATAATGGCTTCGACCAGCATTAAATTTGCGGGGTTATCTTCAACATATAGAAGCGTGTATTTTGGCAACAGCGGAACTACCGCCGCTGCACTTAGCGCTAATGCCGCACTGGGCAATAGCTGCTCCGATTGCTTAAGATCGTGCTCGCTGGTGGTGTTATCGCCGATTACAACGGGACCTTTGGCTAAATTCAAATCTATCCAAAAAGTGCAGCCAAAACCTTCGGTGCTTTCTAATCCGATAGAACCACCCATTAGCTCAACCAAGCGCTTACTCACCACCAAGCCAATACCGGTGCCCGTTTGCGTGGTTTCTTCTTGCCCCAACCGGTTAAATGGCTGGAACAGCTGCGCCTGTTGGGCCGCACTTAAACCAACCCCTGTATCTTCAACACTGATGCGAATACGGTTAGGCGCAGTAACTGCATATTTGACTCTTACTATGCCGCCCGATTTATTGTATTCGATGGCATTAGAAAGCAAATTAATTAGCGTTTGTTTTAGCCTAGTTCTATCGGCTTGCACAAAGAAAGTCTCTGCGTGCTGCGGAAAATGCAATCTGACATTGCGCTTTTGCGCTTTTTGCTCGACGATGCCGTGGCATTCTGCTACTAATTCGTTTAACAACACCGGCTCGACCGACAAAGATAGCTCGCCCGATTCAATCAGTGCTAAATCAAGAATTTCATTGATTAAATCGAGCAAGTACCAACCTGCTTGTAAAATTTGATCGACCCCGCGCTTTTGCGATGGCGTGGGTGCGGGCTGCCCCGATTCAATTAGCTGCGCAAAGCCTAAAATAGCGCTAAGTGGGGTGCGTAATTCGTGACTCATGCTTGATAAAAATTCTGATTTTGCGAGATTTGCTTTTTTTGCGATCTCCATTGCGCTTTGCAATTGGCGCTCAACTCGCTTGGCTACGGAATTATCAGTGCCGCTCAACAAATAACCAATAATATTGCCGTAGTCGTCCAGCAAGGCAGTGATTGATACGACGGCAGGGAATCGCGTGCCGTCTTTGCGCACATAGGTAAGCTCGTAAATATCTTCAATGCCGCGCGACGCTTTGTATGCAAGCGCTTCAAAACCGGGGCTAATGGCCGCACCCATTTCTAAGCTTAGCGCTTCAGCACGCAGCATAACTTCTTGCGGGTCATGAATGTCACTTGGGCTGATTTTATTTACAACCTCAAACGCCGAATAGCCGGACATACGCTCCGCGCCAACATTAAAAAGCTGAATAATGCCGCGCTCATCAGTGGCAATAATAGAAAAATTAGCGCTCGTCAAAATAGCGTTTTGCAACGCGCCGGTTTTGAGCATTGCCGCTCGCCCCAATGCCTCGGTAGAGCTAATGCTGTGGTTGGCACCGGCATGCGCTGGTGCAACAGTCGTTGCGGGCTTTACGCTGGGTGGCGGGTTGATACCAGATTCTTGCATAACGTGCTTTCTAAAAACATCACCAAATTGCTCGTTAAAAATATGTTTAGCGGGCACCAATAACAATACGAACAATACGAAATCTCTACACGCACAGTAAGCGATGCGCGCTGCCGTATCTGTTCGTTAGCGCACAGACCCACAGTACTTCCTTTGTATATAACGGTATTCAGGCTGATGCACTAGTCGCTTTTCGCCTTTCATTCCTCCTAGTTCACCATTAACTGTCATCTAAATACAAGGAAATATCATGCATAAAAAATTATTCAGCGCGATGTTGTTTGTCTGTACGACCGCTATTATTGGCGGCACTTCAATCTCAGCCAGTGCACAGCTAGCGGGTTCAACCACCAACGTGGGTATCGCAGCGATAGAGCTTCGCGAAGTAGTGGCAATGGGCTGGAGCGCTAAAAAAAGCATTTTAGGCAAAACCGTATATAACGAAAACAATGAACGTGTAGGCAAAGTGATGGACCTGATTATTTCACCAGACAGAAAAGTTTCATACGTAATTATTGGCGCCGGTGGCTTTATTGGTATCGGTAGAAATGATGTAGCCATTCCAGCATCACAGCTACAAGACATGGGCGGCAAATTAGTGCTGCCCGGCGCGACGAAAGAAGCCGTAAAAGCCATGCCACGATTTGAATACACTAACGATGGTGAAAAACTGATCCGCTACTTAGACCAGGCTGACCAAGATATTGCCAAAGGTAAAGCCCAACTTTCTGCACTAAACGATAAAGCCAAAGTTGCTGCCGCCGACGCGAAGGTAGCCATTGATGCGCAAAGTGCGACGTTGCGTAGCGACCTAAAAATTGCCGAGGACAAATTAGTTGAATTAAAACGTGCCGGAAAAAGCAAATGGAAAGCCTTTGAAGCCGATACCAACGCGGCCATAGCGCGTTTGCGCTTAAGTATTGATCGTGCTCTAGGGTAAAAGTGTGCTAAAAATAGGCTGAAGATGCCCGTATTATGGGCGTCTCCAGCCTATTTTTAGTTGTTATTAAAAACTGCAAAGCGTCGTCGTTCCCGTCGATGGAAACGACGACTTGTAGGGGCTTTTAACTACATCACTAATTGTTTAGTAGTGGAATTACTGATAACCCACACCCATCACGTAATCGCGCAATAAGGCGGCTTCGTACTTTTCCTCACCGAGCATCGCCCGTAAGGCGTCCCGCGCATTAACCACGCCAACTGGGTTGCCAGCATCGTCAACCACGGGCAGATGAACAAAACCAAATTGGCGCATCATGGCCAATACATCTGGCAGGCAATCATCTGGTGCGCAGCAAGTTACATCGCGAGTCATAACATCCGCTGCAATCATATTGCTGACATTCCCAACATACTTGCCGAGCTGCTTGACGATATCGGTTTTGGTTATCACACCGGCAATTGTGCCGTTTTCGGCACAAATTACCACTAGGCTTATGCGCGTAACCGACAACTGATTAGCCACTTCTACCAGTGGCGCATTCACGCCTGCAGTGGCTAATCTAGCCTGGGTTGCGGCTTCTATCGTACTTACCAATTTACTGTTCACGGTGGATTCCTAAGTGGTGGGTTTTGGGTACTTATTTTTTCTTAGGCATGGGAGGTTGGGTTCAAATTGTTGCAACCCACTCAAGCGTAAATCTTCCCGCTGCTGCTGCCGCAAAACTAGCGAGCGTGCCCCAAGCCATGTCCATCAGTGCCACACTTAGCGGCCAATCGCGCAACGTTGCTAGATTAGTTAAGTCATAGGTAGCGTAGGCAAAAAAACCGAATAACGCAGCGTCAATCAACGTCTGCCGCCAACCTAGCCAACCCACCGTATTTAGGTTTGGCGCAATCGCAAAATACACAATGCCAACCGCAAACATCAGGTAAAACAAAGTTGCGGCGATAAAGTTTGGTTTATCGGCCATCAAGTGACCAATACCGCGTGCGTAAAACGGCTTGGCTATTAGGCCAAGCCACAATACGTCTAAGGCAACCATTACTAGCGCCGCGGCTAAGTATGCAAACACGTACTTGCTCATGCAAAATTTCCTTTAAGCGGGCGTCGAATAAATCACATCATTGATGGGTTGGAAAGGCAATAAATACGGGCTTCTCCGACCTATTTATGATAAGCAAAGCGCAGATCGGCGATCAACTGCTGGACGACGACGTACACCAATTTTAGTTGTGCACGTCGTCAGTGCGACATATCGACCACACGCCTAACTAAGCGCTTAAATCCGTCCCATCAATAGCAGCACCAGCAAAATTACGACGACTAAACCTAAACCACCGCTAGGCCCGTAACCCCAGTTTTTACTATGCGACCAAGTAGGAACAGCGCCAATTAGCACCAACACTAAAACGATCAGCAATATGGTTCCAAGACTCATGATTTTCTCCTTAATTTTTCGGTTGAAATTGCACGTTAAATAGCCTTAGCCTTTTGGGGGAGCTGGTGCAGGCGTAGGCACTGGTACTGGCTCTGGGGGCACTACGATGACGGTAGCGCCGGGTTTGCCCGGCTCACCCTTCAAGCCATCGTTACCCTGATTACCTGTTGCGCCGGTAGGGCCAGCAGGGCCTGGAACGGCTACTGGAACCTGCACAACGACGGGAGGGCTAGGTACTGCGACCACAACGGGTTTTTCACAGCCAGAAACTGCAAGGGCCGCGAGTAATAGCGTTGGGATGCCTAAAAATAGTATTGAGCGTTTCATGTTGAATCCTTTTTAGATTGAGATCGAAATATCGGTGTGGGAATTTTGGTTTAAACCCGTTGTGTAGCTTTTTGGCGAGTGCAGTGGAGAGAGGCTTAGCCATATTAGCTAGCTACGGCGGTTAACCACAAAACGATCATAGCCAAGCCACTGTGTTTGATCGGTGCGGTGGCTAACACTGAAAGGAAATAATCTGTACTTCTATTTCCGTATCAACAGCGTCATCACTATTTTATTTGCCACGGGGCAATACCGCTAGTTTTGTAGCCTAGCTCCAGCGGTTTTTGCTTTTGCGCCGTTTCAGCCATTGGCCGCGAAGCGCATAAACTTCGCCATTTTTTGCCAGTTAGTGAACCAGCAACACACAACATTTTGAATGTTGCAATAATTCGCGCGTTACGCCACCAAGCGCCCATTCACGGAATCTGCTATGCCCGTATGCACCCGCGACTATTAAATCGGCCTTTTGTTCGTGGGCTACGGAAAATAGCGCCTGTGCATCATCGCCAGTTGCTGGTGATACACGCATCATAGCTTCGACGCCATGATTCTTAAGCCAGCCCACTACTTCTACCAAGCGCATATGGGCTGCAGCGGTGTCTTCCTCGGCGACAATTTCAACTATGTCAACACGGCTTGCACGCTGTAGCAATGGGAGCGCTGCCACAATGGCGCGGCGTGCCTCGCGCGAATCTTTCCAGGCAATCAATGCGCACTCAATCTCTAGCCCATCCACGCTATTAGGCACGACCAGCACTGGACGACCCGCCTGCATAACGAGATCACCAATATTAATCACCCGATAGTCGTTAAGCCAATCATTGGAGCCTGCACCGATTACTACTAAATCCGCGGTGCGGGATTCCGCCGCTAAATAATCAGCCACCTCGCCAAAGAGCGTGGAGGAGCGCCATGTAAGCGAAGCAATTCGCGGTTGCAATGCACTCCTAAATTCGGCTTCGGTGGTTGCCATGGCCTTGCGAATATCTTCGTGGTCTCGCTCAAAGATGTCTGATGGCACATATCCATCCATGTAGACCACTTGTGCAGGTTGTCGCGCAGAAATGCCCAAAACGCTAGCGTGAAACAGTGCAGCCAAATCACCGGTTACCTGCAATACGCGGTTGTTGCCGCCAGTTGGATCAAGATACACGACTAAATTTTTATAACCCATGATTTTCTCCATTGTCAAAACATAAGTACGCTAAATCGCTCACCGTTGAGATTGCTTTGAAAGTGCGCGCTAAAAAATATGCCTATAAACATTGTGGCGACGACATTAAGTACCGGCCTTACGTGCGCCTTTGGATACATAAATTCATGTTAAATTTCCATCGGCGGCGGCGGTGCGTCTTTGCCTGTTTTCGGTGGCTTAGCCCTTGGCTGAGGCGATGGAATGTGCATAATCGTTACCGGTATTTCATCTGGTAGATCCTCATCGTCTGCCGCAAATGCGGGCATGTCTAAAGCGGGATCCGGCACGATTTTGCCATTGCGCGCTTCTGCTGTTACCGCAGTTTTTCTAAATTGCTGAGCCAGTGCAGAAAAGCCCTGCTCAGAGGCATTGAAGGTAGCAAACAAAAATGTAGCTGCCGCCCAAGATATCGTGATCGACAGCCCGTAGAGAATGATGTGCTTCATCGCTATACTTTCTAAATTGATGCAGAGGTGTGTACCGGCTTACCCTACTAACCACGTCATGGCGTGGCAGATAGATCAGTAAGTACCTCGTGAACGCCCATACCTATTGGCTTTCCCGCTATTACTGAAGCGGCCATGGCAAAGATGCGAACCATTTTGCTATGCGGTGTATCCCAATATTCCGCCTTATGCGGAACAAATTTTAAGATTGTTAAGTTGGTCGATTCTGGACCATGCTGAAACCACGGTATTGCGGCTGGTGTCCACAGATGCGCGATGCGCGCCTTGTCGTGAGAAATTTCACCGTGCCCTGAAATGGAGATATAGGATGCACGCGCTGAGTCACTAAAGCTCAGGTTTACAGCGTGTAGCTGATCTACTTTTGCCGAACGCACATCGGTGAAAAACCAAATAGCGCCGCTACTATCCATTTCTAACGGTGCCATCGGGCGACTGGTCAACTCACCCCGCGAATCCATCGTGGTGAGCATGGCAACCGACATATTTTCGATTAAGCTGCTTAGTTGAAATAGCTCAGCCGTGGCTTGCGTTTCGATTTTCATTTTGGATTCTCACTCTTAAATATTGAACTAGTTGTACGGTGTTATGACGCTGTTTCTGGATTGACCGACAGGGCTAAACGGCAACAGCAGCAGTCTGAAATCGCTTCAAGCCAGGTCGGCTAAACCAAGGTTGCGTCACTGGCAACGCAGCTTCGATGTAAGGTGTGGACTGGACGGTTTGCAATCGGCGTAATACCGGTGCGACTTGAAAATAGAGGCTATCGCCTGCAGTAGAAATAGCCTGTTGCATATTGTCTTTTGGGTGTAGTTGCGCGCTGGCAGATGCAATTAAATGAATTTCAACTTCTGGGCGCAGGCACTGCATAGTGCCGAACATGGTTGCAAACGAAGCATCAGCTGCATCATGGCCAGTACCGATGCGAATCAAGCCCATTACCGGTGTTAAGCCTGTCGCATCAAATAGATACCAACGTTGCCCAATAAATACTTCCACATAGGCATGAAAGTCGGTAGGCCCTAATGACGGGTCTGAACCGTAATCTACCCCCGTTACATAGCGCGCAGGAATGTTGAGCGCACGGCACATGGTGATCATTAAGTGTGAAAAATCGCGGCATACACCGGTGCGGGTGTTGAAAGTTTCCAGCGCGCACGTGGTGGCGTTTGACGCACCAGACTTGAACCGCACGTGCTGATTAACCCATCTACAGATGGCTGCAACCCGTTCATAGTTAGGTGCCAAATTGCCGAACATGGCGACTGCTACATGGCGCATTTTGTCTGATGGGCAAAAGCGACTTGGCAATATATAGGGCAACACTTCAGACGGTAGGCGTCTAATTTCACGCTCCTGCAGCAGAAGCGTATTTTCTACGACATGGTTAATTTCGACGATGCCGCGATAGCGCACTGTCAACAATCCGCTTTCACAGGCGACACGATTATATCGATTTGCTGTGTGCATATCAGTGTAGGTAGACGAAGACACTGAACCATCGACTGAGAATTTTTCATTCAGCACACTTTGTGATTGGGTACGCGCCGCACAAATGTTAAAAACAAAGTCACTACGGCTTTGAACGTCGTACTGAAGTGATACTGCATATTCCATGCGAACCATGATTTGCTCTCTTAATTTTTAACGGGTGGTTAAAACCTTGCGCTAAATATACGGCGCCTTGGGCGGCTGGTCTGTGCGCTGACGAACCAAGGAAATTTTAGTGGCGTTTTGTAAGGTGCCAGTTACCCCTTGGTTTTAAAGTGCTAGCTTGCTAGCGCACGGCATGCCGCTACGCATTTTTTGCAGGCATCAGCGCATTGCTGGCAGTGCTCTTCCGTATGCTTGCCGCATTGGGTAGCGCAGGTCTGACACACATCTGCACATAGGCTGCAGAGCGCCTGACGGTGTACATCGCCGCGCGCAATAGCTGCCGCTGTTATTTGGCACATGTCCGCGCAAGCAATATCAGCAGCGATGCAGACAGTCATCTTTCCAGCATCCCCTTCCTTTAAGCAGGCACTTGCACATTGCAAGCAGGCGGCAGCGCATTCATTGCACGCTGCGATGCATTCGGCTTCATATTTATTCAACATGGTGTTCTCCAAGAAATGCCGAAAATTCGGTATACCCATCATGACGAAGCTGACGACACTTCGTCTGTACGGTTGCCCACATGCGCATTTTTTTGGTATCTGTGTGCTAGCGCACCGATGCGAACTCGCAGATACCCTAACCTTGGCTTGTTTGCTTAACGCGAAATCAATGCGCGACTAAGTCAAAAGGACGACAGGGCATAAAAAAACGCGTTCAATTTAGAATGCGCCACTCACCTAAGGAGTACTTCATGAATAAGAAACTAAAACTTTGCTTTGCAACTGCAGCAGCCATTACAGCGTCTGTAATCGGTTCGCAAGCTAGCGCACAAATTATGTTTTACGAACACAACAATTACCAAGGGCAGACATTCACAGCACAAAGGCAGGTTAATAATTTCGATCGGATAAACTTCAACGACAGTGCCTCCTCCGTTGTTGTGTTGAACAATAATTGGGAAGTATGCGAGCACGCTAATTTTGGCGGCACGTGCATTGTGCTGCGCCCAGGTCGCTATCGGTCACTGAACACCATGAATATGAATGACACAATTTCGTCAGCGCGCATCGTGAGCGGAAATACCCGTTACGATGATGATCGCTACGCACCTTATTCATCCAGCGGTTCTTACCTTTATGACAATCGCCGTCGCAATAACGAGCGACTTTATAACGCGGATGTTGTTTCAGTGCGAGCGGTATTAGCCACACCGGAGCGCCGTTGCTGGGTTGAGCGCGAGCAGGTAAGTAATAGTCAAAGCGATAACAATGTGGCGGGCGCCGTTGTTGGGGCTCTTTTGGGCGGCGTGCTGGGCCATCAAGTTGGCGGTGGACGCGGTAAAGATGCAGCGACAGTTGGCGGAGCCATTGCCGGCGGCGTCTTGGGAAACAATCTTGGCCGAGACGACAACGGTCGGCAAACTTATAACCGCGATGTGCGTCGCTGCGAAACTGGGCAAACCAGCGGTAGAACTGAATATTGGGACGTTACATACAACTTCCGTGGTCGGCAATATTCAATGCAAACCGTATCGCCTCCAGGATCGACAGTTACGGTAAATGGACGTGGTGAGCCACGGTCATAAAGCGGATTGCGCAACAATAAGACCTGAATAAGCCTAGATTATTCTTGTGACTGATACCTTGGAGAAGTCCTAAAATAGGGCGTCTTCAGGGTATTTTTCACATTAAGCTCGCTAGCGCTAGTACTTAGCCCCTAATTTCCTAAATATCAGCCTTGGAGGAAACGCTATGTTGCAGAATCAGATTCTAAATCATCGAATTGTTTTGAGCGCGCGTCCGGTTGGCGCGCCAGTCGCCCAAGACTTTCGCACCGAGGAACGCGTGGTTCCTGAACTTTGCTCTCAACAAGTGTTGCTGAAAACCATTTATCTTTCGCTAGACCCGTACATGCGCGGCCGTATGAGTGATGCCCCTTCATACGCTGCAGCTTCAGCAATTGATGATGTCATTGGTGGGGCTACTGTTTCTCGCGTTGTCGCATCTCAACATGCGCAATTTAAGGCGGGCGACTTGGTACTCGGGTATAGCGGTTGGCAGGAGTATGCGGTGACCGATGTTGCTGGCCTTACTAAACTTGACGCGACCATGGCGCGACCATCGCTCACCCTAGGCGTCCTTGGCATGCCAAGGTTTACAGCATATATGGGATTGCTAGACATTGGTCGGCCAAATCCATCCGATACGGTCGTTGTCGCTGCCGCGAGTGGTGCCGTGGGCTCGGTCGTGGGTCAGATCGCAAAATTGACCGGGTGCCGCGTAGTAGGTATTGCAGGCGGAGCTGAGAAGTGTCATTACGTGGTCAATGAGCTGGGCTTTGACGCCTGCATTGACCATAACCAGCCTGATTTTTCGCATCAATTGGCGGTAGCCTGTATGCGCGGTATTGATGTCTATTTTGAAAATGTCGGTGGTGCAGTATTTGATGCAGTTTTGCCATTACTTAACGAAGGTGCTCGGGTGCCGCTATGTGGACTAATCGCTAGCTACAACCAGCACGTGCCGTTGGAGCGCCCTGACCAAATGGGTAAATTGATGCGCATATTGTTGACTAAGCGCATCACGGTGCGGGGCTTCATAATCTCGGCTGACTACGGACCGCGCTTCGGCGAGTTTTTTACGCAGATGAGCATGTGGGTGCGAGATGGTCGAATTAAGTATCGCGAAGATATTGTCGATGGACTTGAGAATGCGCCGGAAGCGTTCATTGGTCTACTTGAAGGCAAAAATTTCGGCAAGCTAATCATTCGTATGCCTGAAGAGTAACCGACTTTATCGGTCGCACCAAAAGGAATGTACATGAAAATATTAATGGTTTTGACCTCGCACGACAAGTTAGGTGATACCGGCAAAAAAACCGGTTTTTGGCTGGAAGAATTTGCAGCACCCTATTATGTTTTTAAAGACGCAGGCGCTGAAATCACGTTGGCGTCGCCCGTGGGGGGGCAACCTCCGCTTGATCCAAGAAGCGATGAACCAGCCGCCCAAACGGCAGCTACGGCGCGTTTTAAAGCTGATAGCGTAGCGACGGCAGCACTTGCCAGCACGCTCAAGTTAGGCGAGGTTTCGGCTGCAAATTTTGATGCTGTCTTCTACCCCGGCGGACACGGGCCACTTTGGGATTTAGCCGAGGACGCGGATTCGATTGCACTCATTGAAGCGATGATTGCTGCGAGTAAGCTAGTTGCCCTAGTTTGCCACGCGCCCGGCGTGCTGCGGCATGTGAAATCAGCCGATGGCAAATCGATTGTCAGCGGAAAATCGGTTACGGGTTTTACCAACACGGAAGAAGAAGCCGCAGGGCTAACTGAGGTGGTGCCATTTTTGGTTGAGGATATGCTCAAGAAAAACGGCGGCAATTATTCTAAGGTAGCCGATTGGCAAGCGTATGCGATTACCGACGGTTTTCTGATTACTGGACAGAATCCGGCATCGTCTGAGCCCGCTGCCGAAGCGCTATTGAAAAAATTGTGGTAGTTGCAAACCGACAACCCCGCTCAGCGATCCGAAAGTGACCAAATGAATCGCGGCTGATTGCGCTATACAGAGTTCCGCATCATTTAAATTTAAGATTTCACAAAGCAAACCGATTGAAAACGTAAATCATGTTCGCTCCGGAACAGTCAGCACGACGGCAGAGGTTTGGCGACTGCAAACCTATAGAGCCGCCACTATTTAGTTTAATCAACACAACCGAGGATTTAAAAATGAATGAACATGCCAAGCGCGTCCCTACGATTGTGTGCAAGGCGGGCCTTGCGCTTGTCGCGATGATGTCGATTTCTTTCGACGTCAACGCACAGGTTGCGCCCAGCCTTGGGTCAGGGGCTCCGTTCGGTATTGTTTCCAGCACCTTTACCAACACCGCGGCAGGAACGACTATCAATGGAAATGTCTGTTTCACGACAGGCGCCCGCGTTTCTAGCCACGGTTACCGGTATGACAGGGCCCTGTCCTGCTGCGGTTGGGACGGATCAAACCGCTGCCCTAGCAATTCTGAATGGTGAAGCGTGCACGCCACTCCCCGCAGGACTCTTGGAAGCGGTCGTAATCGGGGCCAATCCGGCCGGAACTATCCCTCCCGGCTGCTATATTCGCGCTGGTGCGATAGATATAACCGCAAGCGGGGTAGTGACCCTCAATGGCAACGGCGTTTACATCTTCAGGTCAACAGGTGGGGCGGTCACCACGGGAGCGACTTCCCGGCTGGCAGATTCACGCAAAGGTATAACTTAAGGCGCGGCAGATATAGCTGGATATGGCCTTTCCATGAACATAGTGGTTTTCAAGGGTTTTCTCTTATAGGCACCAATGTCTGCCCGAGTTGTTTGGCGAGGCTTTGGAGTGCGCGGTGTTTGTTTTCCAGTATTTTAGCTTCATATCGCGCCAGACCCTCTTCAAC
>JANNXI010000185.1:0-19283 GCA_031409495.1 Betaproteobacteria bacterium | reverse complement strand
AACCTGCCGCTAAAAAATAGTATTTGTGCATAGCGATGGCAGCCCATCGTCGTCAGTGCGAAAACGCCCGTAAATCAGGTATTTACGGGCGTTTTTTTGTTTGTACTCGGTGTTGAAGACAGCGAGGCGTGAAAGTTGATTCTCGGTGTTTGACACTTTTCTTACGGTGTTTGTATAATCATTGGTTGCATTCGTCATTCACCCACCAATTTTTGGAGAACACCGCAATGAAATCCACCCATAAAGTTTTAGTTGCTGCTCTTATCGCTGTCGGCCTCGTTGCCTGCGGTAAAGAAGAAGTTAAGCCGGCCCCAAAAGTAGAACCAGCTAAAGCTGTTGAAGTACCATCCATTACGGTAACCATCGCCCACGCTGGCCCGCTAACAGGCAGCATCTCACACTTGGGTAAAGATGACGAAAATGGCGTAGCGCTTGCAGTTGCACACGCTAACGACAAAAAAATCATGATTGACGGCAAGCAAGTTAAGTTCAAAATGCAATCGGAAGATGATCAAGCCGACGCTAAAGTGGGTACCGTGGTTGCAAACAAATTGGTTGACGCAAAAGTAATCGCAGTGGTTGGCCATTTAAATTCTGGTGTATCTATTGCTGCTTCAGAAATATATGCAAAGGCCGGTATCCCAATGATTTCTGGCTCGGCAACAAACCCGCAACTTACAGAGCGCGGCTTGAAAAACGTATTCCGTACTGTTGGTCGCGATGACCAGCAAGGCCCAGCCATTGCCGCCTTCATTAACGGCGAATTAAAAGCTAAAAAAGTCATGCTCATCGATGACAAAACAGCCTACGGCGAAGGGCTTGCCAACGAAGTCGACAAAACCTTGAAAGCCGCTAAAGTAACTGTTGTTGGACGTGAGCGCACCACGGACAAAGAAACTGATTTCCGTGCCATTTTGACCAAAGTAAAAGCCAAAGCACCGGACGCAGTTTTCTACGGCGGCATGGACGCAACAGCTGGTCCATTGCTTAAACAAGCTCGTGAAATGGGCATCAAGGCGATATTTACCTTTGGTGATGGCGCCTGTACGAATGAAATGACTAAGCTATCCGGCGCTGCCGCTGAAGGGCTAGTTTGCTCGCAAGCCGGTTTGCCAGCAGAAGCCTCGGGTAAAGAATTTTTGACAGCCTTCAACGCAAAATTTGTGGAAGTAAAGCAATACGCTCCATATTATTATGACGCTACCCTAGCCGTAGTAGAAGCGATCAAAAAATCAAACTCCGTTGATCCCGCTAAATTCGGCCCAGAAATGTTCAACGTCAGTTTTGCTGGCGCAACGGGTAAAGTAGAGTTTGACGCCAAAGGCGACCGTAAAGATGCAGAAATTACTATCTTCAAAATGAAAGACGGCAAGATTGCGCCGGTATCGATCGTTAAAAGCGGCGTAGCAACTGCTTACGGTGCTGCACCTGCTGCTACACCGGTTGCCGCACCTGCTGCTGCTCCAGCACCTGCCGCAGCTGCACCGGCCGCCGCACCTGCTCCAGCACCTGCTCCAATGAAGAAGTAATTTTTAGGTCGTAGCAAACCTAAGTAAGACCAATGCGACGTTGATTAAGCTCGACGTCGCATTGTTTTTTTAGCGCCAAATACCGAGCAAAGCAGGCGGAGTTGTGTTGAATTGAAATCGCTTTCAGCAAACCACTGCCGGCTAGCAATATGCGCTTTTACGGCAATTCGTCACCTAAAGCCGCAGCAAGTCGCAAGTATGTGATATTTTCTTGCTAATCGTGGTCATTATTACTAGACTACGGTCACTCGATTTAAGTGTAAAAAGTAAGAGAACGTCGGTGAAGTTAGGAACATAAAATACGGCTGCGCGCTCGACACAATCGAAGCGCATGCAAACTTAAATACCCGACACAATTAACCCTGTTATGAAAGGTACTATATGAACAGAATTAAACAAACCCTATTTGCCGCCGCGTGCTTCTTGCCAGTTCTGGGCACAATGGTCGGTGGCGCGTATGCACAAGCCACGGCCGCCGCGTCGACCGAGCCTGCCTACGTTCAAGCGGGTAAAATTCCGGTAGAAACGTTTTTCAAGCGGCCTGAGTTTCAAAGCATGCAAATGTCGCCAGATGGCACCAAGTTAGCGGCGATAGCGCCATTGAAGGGTCGCGGGAACTTGGTGGTTATTGATTTAGGGAAGCGCACGAGGAATGTGATCACTTCATTTGAGTCCGTGGATGTTGTTGGTATAGATTGGATAAATAACGAACGCATCTTTTTGCGCGTAGCAGACGGCCAAGAGGTAACAGGGCGTTTTGTTTATCGCGGCCAATATGCAATTAATTGGGATGGTACAGAGCTGAGAGATTTACGTACATTAGGCGGAACTGTGGGCTCCGTAAGTAACGAAGCCGCAAGGGCGGGTTTTGGAATTGCTAGCCGCACTTTTGATGGTACGCCCAACATCATCATTGAAACAAATTTGCGCACCTCTGAATCCTCAGACTTGTATAAGCTAAATACAAAGACCGGCAAAATAGAGTTGATGACTTTTGATAGCCCAGGTCGCGTTGCAGGCTGGTTGATGGATCGTAATCTAGTACCTCGCCTTGCGCTAAGAGCCGAAAAGCGGGTTGATAAAACGAAAGGCGAAGTCAATACCTTATGGCATCGCGAAACTGAAGGCGGCAAATGGGAAAAGTTTTTTGAATTTAATTCTGACGCTGCTGCCGAGCAGATGTATCCGCTTGATTTTGATTTTGACAACAAAACACTTTACGTCACCTCGAATATCGGGCGTGACAAATTCGCGATTTATAAATATGATTTAACGGCAAAAAAATTAGGAGAGTTGGTTTTTGAACACCCGCTTATTGACGTTCAGGGCGGGTTGTTGTTTAGTCGCGCAAAAAAGAAGCTCATGGGTATTCGCTTCCATCCTGATCAGCAGTATGTCAAGTGGTTTGATGAAGAAATGAAAATATTTCAGCGTCAGATCGACGCTACTTTCCCGGTCACCTTTAACAGCATTACAGGTGGCGGTGATTCTGAAGCTGGTATGCGCTTGATTTTTGCCCAGTCTGATGTTGATTCCGGTACTTATCATTTGTACGATGCAAGCAAAAAATCGATTGAGTCTTTGGTTAGCACGCGCAGTTGGTTGCCTCCAGAATTGATGTCGCAGCGTAATTTTATTACTTATAAAGCCCGTGACGGACGTGAAATTCCTGCGTGGGTTACCATTCCAAAAGGTAGTAGCGGCAAAAACTTACCCTTAATTGTCAATATTCACGGTGGCCCCCAGGCGCGCTCTTACTACGGGACACAGTGGGGACGTCCAGAAGCGCAATTTTTAGCGTCGCGCGGTTATGTAGTCCTTGAGCCTGAGCCGCGTCGTTCTACAGGTTTTGGTCGCTCACATAATATTTCTGGGTACAAGCAATGGGGTTTAACCATGCAGGACGATATTACTGATGGGGCGTTGCATTTGGTCAAGCAAGGTATCGTTGATAAGAATCGTATGGGATTGTTTGGCGGTAGTTATGGTGGATATGCTACGCTGCAAGGAATGGTAAAAGAGCCTGATTTGTTTAAAGCCGGATTTGCAGTGGTTGCCGTTTCAGACTTATTTTTGTTCCAGAGAGTCGCATATTCGGATATTGCACGCGGTAGCGATTACTTCGAAACAGACTTTACATGGCTGGTGGGCGATGGCGTGAAAGATAAAGCACAGTTTGAACTAACTTCACCGACTCTGAATGCTGCGAAAATTAAAGGTAAAATTGCAATAGCAATGGGCTCCGATGACGTTCGTGTTCCATTGATTCATGGCGAAAAAATGCGTGATGCGCTAGACAAAGTGGGCAATCCAGCGGAATGGAAGGTTTATACAGGCGAAGGTCACGGCTTTAATAAAATGCAAAACGTGATTGACCACAATAAGCATATTGAAGAATTTTTTGGTAAATACCTGAAGTAATTCCTAGGTAGGTAGCCAGAGCTAAAAAGCACCTTCGGGTGCTTTTTTAGTTTCTGATCCCCAGCGTTGCGCCAGCAGTTCTTCCGTCGTGATAGCGCGGCTCGATGCGTAGGAACTTGGCGAGTTCCTGCATGTCATCGACCTTTGTAATTTTATTGGCGTAATGGCTGGAGATAGCCGTTGCTAGGGCGTTTCCAGCATATTGATTTGATGTTCTATAAGTATCTGGCGCGCTGGAAAATAGGCGTAATGCGGCTTCGCTAAACAAGATTTTTTCTTCATCCAATGTCGGTTGCGTTGCTACCCAGTCTAGCAATGCACCAATATTTTTTATAGCGCTGTCGTTTCTATCGCGCAAGTGTTTCGGCACTACCGTTTTACCAAATTCTTTGGTGCCACCGATATTGGGATAGATAACTGCGATGCCTAATACGTTAATAAAGTAGTTATCGCGCCCGATGAAGCCAGGTTTAAATTGTGTGACGTTATCATTCGGCAGCTTAATGATGACGGGTCGCTTACCAGAGAATTTTGTGGGGTCAGGTGCGTAGTAGAAGCCTGTAAGTTGTTTGTTGTCGGCGCTTTTCCAAACAATTTGTGTGGGTTCTACGAAGTCCATTGGATTTAAAAGGGTGCTGGCGCTATTGGTCCAGCGGGTGATGCGGCCACCTACTTGCGCGGTGAAAACGTCTTGCGGACCGCGGGCGGTGGCAAGGGTGAAGCCCAGTTCAGTTTTGGCAGAGTATGGTTTTTTGTTGGCTTCTATGCCGTCAACACCTTCGCTATCGTCGCTATCAAGCGCACCGCGCCAACGCATGCCGTGAATATCGCCTATGATCAGGGGCGGACGTGGGAGTTCTTTTAGGCTCATTAAATCAATGAAGCGCAGGCCATTGCCGCCTTGCTCGTTGGTGAGTAGCGCTAGTCGGTTTTGTCTGACGGAAATTAAAAATTCATCGATGTCGAAGGTGAATTTGGTTAAAAATTCCACGCTACTTTTGTCGATATTAAGTTTGCACAGGCGCTTAAAGTTGCTATCAAAATCGCACAACACAAACAGACTTTTTCCGTCTGCAGAATGCCTTGGAGATGCCCACGACCCGAAAGCCGTCCCCCCGCCGAATGAATAGGGCGTCTTGGTGGCATCATTTACGGCAGGTGTAAGGATTTTGGTGACACCGGTAGTGATGTTCAATTGCCACAGACGCGATTGGTGTCGCGCAATGGTTTGTACATAGACCAACGATTTGTCGTCGGGTGAGAAGTTAAAATCGCTATACCCGTCGCCTTTTAGGGTAGCGAGTAGGTGCGGCACATCGGGTTTTAGAGGATCAATTAAATATAGGCCCGTCGATGGTTGCTCGGCGTTCAGCGTTCTCGGTTGAGCGGTATAGACTATTTTGTCGCCCTGGCGGTTAAACGTCAAATTGCTGGCGTGTTTACCGACGGGGCTAATCGCTACTTCTATCTTGGCCACTAAGTCAAAACGAAACAGTTGCGTAGCCTGGTCTTGGCTTTTTTCGTACAGTTTTTCGTACACCAGATAGCTGCCAACCCGCGGCTGGAACAGCGCTTTACCTATGCCCGTGGTTTGCTGAAGCAATACAGTGGTGTTCTGTATGAGCGGCGCTAATTTGCCGCCTGCGCCATCCACCAGTTGCAATTGTTGGCCAACCGCATCGCCGCCGGTGCGCACCAATGCCTGTTTGGTGATGGGGTGCCAATCAAGGAGTGTTGTAGATTTAAACTCCAAATATGGCTGACGCGCGTCCATGGATAAAGCTGATTGCAGCAAAGGCGCCACAGGTTCTGCATGCGCTGCGCAGGTGACAGATGTGCTGATAACAAGCGCCAGTGTCACATTCGCAGCGACCACCCTGCTTTTCACTCCGCTGCAGCGCCAACAATAGGCCGTGATGGATCCGCAATCCATTCGCTCCACGAACCGCCATAAAGTGTTGATCCTGATAATCCTGCTGCTTCCATCGCAAAAATATTCGCGCACGCAGTCACGCCTGATCCGCATTGGTGCACCACTTGTGATGCCTTTTCAACGCCTTGTTCGGCCATCATCGCGCTAAACTCTGCGAACAGTTCGCTGACAGGGCGTAGCATTAAATCGCTGTCCAAATTAGCTTTATAAAACCTGTTTTTAGCACTCGGAATATGCCCAGCTACGGGGTCAATTGGCTCTACTTCACCGCGATAGCGTTCGGCGGCACGGGCATCAATCAGCAGCATATCGCTTGAATTTAGCCGTGCTAGCACTTCTTTTGCGCTAACATGCAGAAGCGGGCTGGCGCGTAACGCCAGCGCGGTGCGCGGATAATGCACTGGCTCAGTCGCCAAAGGTCGCCCTTCGCGCGCCCATGCACCAATGCCGCCGTCGAGCAGCTGACAATTTTTTAAGCCGACCCACTTGCACAGCCACCACAAACGGCTGGCAAATTGTCCGCCCACGTCGTCGTAGGCCACAATAAGTGAATGTTCACTTACGCCGCTAGCCTCTAAATACGAGATGAATGCAGCGGGTGAGGGTAGCGGATGGCGGCCGTTACCGCCGGTTTTTTCACCCGATAGCGCAGATTCTAAATGCGCGTATTGTGCTTGCGGTAAGTGTCCCGTCGCAAACAGCGCGGCACCCTTGGCTTTGTCCATCAGATCAAATCGGCAATCAAATAAGCGCAGGTTTGGGTTATTTAACAGTGCAGCAAGGGCTTCGGTGCTGATAGAGGGCGACATGGTATTAATCCGCTAGTTAGGTGATTTTTTGGTTTCGCTTTTTTTAGCTAAAAGGCCAGCCGCAATAATAATACTGATTCCAACAAAGCTTATCGGCGGCAATACTTCCTGAAAGAACACCACGCCAATAACGGCTGAAAATACCACCGTTGAGTACGCGAAGCTGCCCACTACCAGCGGGTTTCCAGCATGATACGCGCGCGTCATCGCGAGTTGCGCGAAGGTGGCGGCAAGCCCCATTAGTGCTAAATTAAACCAGTTAGCCGTTGTTAATGCGCTAAACGCGCCGTAAAACATACGATGAATTGCAAAGCCCAATACACAAGAAATTAAGCTGAAGTAAAACACGACGCGCCATTCTGGCTCGCCCGCATCACCTAATTTGCGCACGTTAATGTAGGCAGAAGCTGCAAAAAAGCCGGACAGCAAACCGATAATAGCCGCCAGCGCACTTGCACCGGCAAAGGTGGGCCGCAGCAACAACGCAATGCCGATAAAGCCGATGCAAATTGAAAATAACAGCATCGGCTTAAAGTGCGCGCGCAGCAAAAACGTAGAAAGTATGGCTAAAAATAAGGGTGACGTATAGTTAAGCGTGACAGCCGTGGCCAGTGGTAGGTGGGTGAGGGCGTAAAAATAGCCGAATAGCGACACACTACCCAAGCTGCTTCGCCACAGGTGATCACGCCACTGGCTGCTGGCAAATTGGCGAAAAATAGTGTGGTGCAGCGCGGTGTTTTGCACGCTATGCTGCGCACTGGTTCGGCCAATAATTGCGCCGCCAATCAACACTACACCAATCAACGATCGATAGGCAGCAAGCTCGAAGCTAGAAAATTCGTTGGCGGCAATTTTGCCAAATGCACCAACGGCTGCGAATAAAAGCCCCGCAACGAGCATCCATGATGATGTCATTGACGCTGAAGGATTCCTGAAGATTCCCTAAAATAGGGCTTCTTCAGGCATCTAACTGCTGGTTTAGCGGTGCGTGGCTTGATTTACGTTTTCCACCATTGCCGCTCGAACATATTCGTGAAAGTGCACCAAGCCATCTTCCATCGGCGATTGATATGGTCCCTGCTCATCGCGACCCTCTTGGAACAGTAGCTTGCGTCCATCATGCATGCGTTGGCAAATTTCTTCATCTTCCACGGCAGTTTCTGCGTAAGCTTGTTGCTGCGCCTCTACAAATTTGCGTTCGAACAAAGCGATTTCTTCAGGGTAATAAAATTCCACCACGTTGGTGCATTTATCCACGCCACGCGGAATAATGGTCGAAACCACCAACACATGCGGATAAGCTTCAACCATCACGTTTGGGTAGTAGGTAAGCCAAATTGCACCAAAATCTGGTACTTCACCACGCCTAAAATTAAGCACGGTTTCATGCCATTTTTTGTAGATTGGTGAGCCGGGCTTGGCCAGTTCTTTATTTACGCCAACAGTTTGGACGCTGTACCGCGCGCCAAATTCCCACTCAAGGTCGTCGCAATCTACAAACTTGCCTAGCCCCGGGTGAAAAGGGCCAACGTGATAGTCCTCAAGATACACTTCAATAAAGGTTTTCCAATTGAAGTTGTATTCGGTAACTTCCACTTTATCGAGCACGTGATCTGCAAAGTTTAAACGTGGCGCACAGGCTAACTTAGCTAAATCGCCCACGATATCAAGCTCAGTATTAAACAGCAAACCGTGCCAATTTTTTAATTGCTTTTGCGGCAAATGTAAGCAGGGCTGTGCTGCAAAATGCGGCGCACCCAGTAACTTACCCGCGCCGTCGTAAGTCCAGCGATGTAGTGGACACACAATGTTTCCCGACGGCAATTTGCCTGCGCCATCAAGCATCACTGCCTGCCGATGCCTGCAAATATTGGAGATACAGCGAGTCTCACCGTTTTGATTTACCAACGCCCACGCGCCAGATGTGGCTTCCAATACGCGATAATCATTGGCTTGCGGCACCATCAACGCATGGCCTACATAGTTTGGCCCCGCTGCGAATAGACGTGCCTGTTCCTGCGCATAAACGGCAGGATCAAAATACCAAGAAATCGGAAGCTGAGGAGATGAAGCGGCGAGTTGCAGTTCGCCCAATAAGTTGGACATAGTCCTTACCTCCAATGAACCCGCCGCTTTTAGCTGCAAAAACGCGAATTAACCAAAGTAAAAACAACACCCGGGCGATGAGTTTGTTAGCTGTTTGTTAGCGTTTAACTCTACAAACTCTACAGACTCCTTCCCGTAAAACGAATTCCCAAGAGGGAACCCACGAAATGGATAGACCGTATATTGCCCGAAAATAGGGCTTTTTACAAGGCGCGCGCGGTTTTAGCGCGGAGATTTTGCGATTTTAAGCCGACTAAAAATCAGAGCAATGAGTATTAACGCCAGCGCGGCTGGATGGTTTACCTGCAAAATGTCCGAGCTTAAAATATGTAACCCAAGTAAAGGAATCGATCAGCATGCAAAATCACGAATGGACCAAACCGCAAAAACAGCACGCGCGCAGGCTGTTTGACGCGGCCTTGCAAGCTGAGCTTGCTGAAATAATGGCGGAATATAAAGCCAATGCGACGGCGGTACAAACACTTGAGCAAATGTGGGCGATGAGCGACTACCTAAATGATAAAGCGCGCGAAATAGATGAAAAATATGTCTTCACATACAGCGGGCTTGACTTGCTGTTTTTAAGATTGATAAACGAAGGCCGGTTGTCGTTGACCCAGCTCGGCGGCATTCCGGAGGCGAACTTTGAGCGGATCGCGCGATTTATTGCGGCGACAGCACAGTGATGTTGCAGCGCTGCAGATACCCGTGAATAGGGCGCGTACGCGAGTCTCTACTTGCCCTACTTGTTTACGGCGGTGCTCAATGCGTTTCTGGATTATTCCACGACTGTCTAAATCTAAATGAAAGTTGCTTGTGATGTTTGATCGCAAGGAGTTGTATTATTTGATTGGAGGCATCCGCAGCGGGTTCCAGCAAATACATGAGCACATAATCTTCGAAAACTAATTCGCGTACGTATCTAATATTTTCTAGCTGTATCTGCACTTCAACTGAATCAACCTTATGGCTTGAAAATGGCTTGCCGATACTTGGGTGACGTTCCAAACTTGGGACGATAGTAACCAACAAATGTTCTAGAAGGCGGTCATACCCGGCTATGAACGCATTTTCTAACCAAACTTCCGCAATTTCGTGTAAGTTTGCTTCAAAATTGCTCGTGTATTCTATCTGTGCAATTTGCGAGTTTGCAGCGTACAGTTTTGTTGGCGCAGGCCGCTTAGCCATTTTTTCGCTTCGCAATTAGCGCGGCGAGACCTTTTCTGGCATTTTGCGTACGTCCGGCGGCCACGTCGGCTAAGCCCTTTTTGACTTCATTAGCTAGGAGCAAATGTATATTTGCCTGCTCTAGGCGATGATAATGGGCAAGCTGGGACGCATTAATGAGCGCGACGGCGGGTTCGCCATTTTTGGTGATAATTTTTTCAGCGCCACGTTCAACTTCAATAACCAATTCCGACAAATTTGTGCGCGCCCGCGAAAAAGCGACAATATCCTTTATTGCAATGGACATGATGAATCCTTCAAAGGTTTGATATAACGTGCATTATACTGCGCATTATAATGTACTGAATTCTGCTAAGCAGGCCCGACGCTCCCGTGTTTTTCCTGAGTCAGCGCGCCGCGCTCGCGCATCTGTCCCTGCGTGAGATTCACCGTCTTTGCAAAATCCAACATGCGATCAATGGATTTTTTGGCTTGTAAGCCGAGGGCAGCATCAATCAATATTTCGTTTTTCCCAGTCCCCAAAACGGCGGCGAGATTTTCCAAGCCGTTCATCGCCATCCACGGGCAGGCGGCACAGCTTTTGCATGTTGCGCCGGTGCCGGCTGTGGGTGCTTCCATAATGATTTTGCCAGGTGCTGCGCTGCGAATTTTGTGGAAAATACCTTTATCGGTAGCCACGATAAATTCTTTCGCATCCATGGTTTGCGCGGCGCGAATAATTTGTGTGGTGCTGCCCACCACGTCGGCAATTGCTACTACGGCTGCTGGGCTTTCGGGGTGCACTAAAATTTTTGCGTTAGGATATTGCTCGCGCATTTGGATCAACGCATCGGCTTTAAACTCGTCATGCACAATGCAACTGCCCTGCCACAGCAGCATATCGGCACCGGTTTGTGCTTGAATATAGCCGCCTAAATGTTTGTCCGGTGCCCAGATAATTTTTTTACCTTGCGCGTGTAAGTGCTCGACAATTTTTAAGCCGATGGATGACGTCACCATCCAATCGGCGCGCGCCTTCACCTTTGCGCTGGTGTTAGCGTAAACCACCACAGTGCGGTCTGGATGCGCATCGCAAAAAGCGCTAAATTCATCGGGCGGGCAACCTAAATCTAGGGAGCACTCAGCCTCTAATTCGGGCATTAAAATCCGTTTTTCAGGGTTCAAAATTTTGGCAGTTTCGCCCATAAAGCGCACCCCTGCAACTACAACCGTTTGCGCTGAATGATCCCGGCCGAAGCGCGCCATTTCTAGCGAATCAGATACACATCCACCGGTTGCTTCAGCTAAGTCTTGCAAATCTGGATGCACATAATAATGCGCCACCAACACTGCATTTTGCGCTTTAAGCATCGTGGCAATTTTTTCTTTTAAAGCGGCTTTATCGCGCCGTGATGGCTCTTGCGCAATTTTTGCCCATGCAAATTGAATAGTGTTGATACCCTTTTTGGGCAGGTCGTACTCAACGCGGGTGGGGGTAACGGTAGTCATGGTTTTGCTCGGGAAATGGATTTTGAAATTAGGGTACAACAGCACGCTGATTATATTCAGGTGCCTTGTAAGCACCGCTGGCCATGATGTCATTCAAGATTTGGGTCGCATCCCACACGTCTACAAAGCGTGTGTACAGTGGTGTAAAGCCAAAGCGTAACAAATTTGGTTCGCGAAAATCGCCGATGATGCTACGCGCAATCAACGCTTGCATAATTGCATAGCCGTGCTCATGTGCGTAGCTTAAATGACTGCCGCGCAATGTTGGTGCAACCGGCGAAAATAAGCTGAACTGATACCGCTTACAAATTGGCTCCATTAGTTGTAAAAATAGTGCGGATAACGCCAATGACTTTTGCCGTACCTGTTGCATATCAACGCCAGCAAAGGTGTCGATGCCGCATTCTAGTGCTGCCATCGACAGCACTGGCGGCGTGCCGCACAGCAAGCGCGCAGCATCATTTGCAGCGGTAAACTTAGCGTCGAAAGCGAATGGCTTGGCGTGGGCAAACCAGCCTTGAATCGCTACCGGAAATTGCGTATGTAATTCTTCAGCCAGGTATACAAAAGCGGGGGCACCTGGCCCGCCGTTCAGGTATTTATAACCACAGCCCACTGCAAGTTTTGCGCCGTCAGCGTTTAACTGAATCGGTACTGCACCTGCGCTATGGGCGAGGTCCCATAAAATTACCGTGCCTGCAGCGCTTGCTTTGGCGTTTAGCGCGGCCATATCGTGCAACTGGCCACTGCGATAATCGACTTGTGTCAGCATGACGATGGCTGTGGCGGCGTCTATGCTGTCGGCCAATTGCATCGTGTCACCAACAAACTTAATTTCGAAACGATTGCCAAAGAGTTTAGACACACCCTCGGCTATATACATATCGGTTGGAAAATTGCCGCGTTCGCAAACAATAAATCGGCGTGCTGCGATGTAGTTAAGCTGAACTTGTTGCAACCAACCTGAGAGCAGTTTAAAAAGGTTAACTGACGTTGAATCCGCAGCCACAATTTCGTGGCTTTTCGCGCCAAGTAAAGCTGCAATTTTACCACCCACCCGTTGCGGCATATTCACCCAATCATGGCTATTCCATGATCGAATTAAGTCGTTTCCCCATTGCTGCACCACCACCGCTTGAAGCGCAGCTGGTGCGGCTTTCGGCATGGCACCTAGCGAGTTTCCATCCAGATAAATAGTGTCGTCGGGCAAGGCAAATCGCACGCGCGCATAAGCCAAAGGATCGGCTGCATCGAGCGCTAGGCAGTCCGCGCGGTTCATGCTAATGCTCGCAAAATTGCCCGTACTGGGGACGCGTCTAACGAAGCTAGTTTTAAAGGCAGCGCAATCAATTCGTAGTCACCTTCAGGCACATTATCCAAGATTAATCCTTCCAAAATTGCCATATTGTTTGCCGCCACAACCTTGTGTGCCGCCATTGTTTTTGAGTCTTGCGCATCGAGAGAGGGCGTATCCACGCCGATTAACGCGACGCTCAGCGCAGCTAGATGCGCTATTAGGGCAGGGTCAATTGCGCGAAAATTGCTATCCCAAATAGTCTGCGATGCATTGGCGTAGGTGCGCAGCAGTACACGGGGCGGCACATTTTCAAGCTTGGTTGCAATATCGTTAATCGTGATGACAGGACCATTGCTGCTAGACACATCAATTACCCGGCAACGCCCTAAATACGGGCTTAACGAGACATCCGCAATGGCGCAGCCTCTGGCGTCGTAGTGCGACGGCGCATCCGCGTGGGTGGCGGTGTGGGTGCTCATGGTTAAGCGAGACACGGTTACGGGACAATCAGCGTCCATCTGCCAGGTGGTGGCGCTGGAAAATAGCGTATCACCAGGCCATACAGGCGTCGCAGCGGAGATGGTCTGACTAATATCCCAAAGGGCTCTATGATGCGTTGGTTCCACTTGTATAAATTTTCTCGGTTCGTTTAGATTTGGTTACGGCAGAGTCAATTGTAGATTATTCTCTGCATGCACTCCTTGTGCCGCTGTGTAAATGAAAAAAGCCAGCGCAGGGCTGGCTTTTTCTTGCGGCACTACTTAAGGTTTTAGAACGTGTAGCGAAACATGGCTTGCATCCCCCATTTTGATTCGTCGCGCTGTTTGGGCGTAGCGACTTTTCATGAAGTCGCGCTTTAAAGTCAGCCGGTGCGGTCTTTGGCTACAAAACCAACGTCCGTTTTGTAGTTAGCAAGGCAATGCTAAAATGTAGTGTCGATCCCGCACATTTAATCACCCCTCGCTTTGCCCGCCGCGCGAAAATTCTTGCATTGGCGCCATCCCCCTTTTTTGTATCGTTTCGTCTTGAACTCACGCCAACATGCCTACTGATCTCCCGGTCGCACCTACTTTGTTTGCGCCGCCTTTTATCCATCTACGCATGCACACCGAATATTCGGTTAACGATTCTATCGTGCGTCATGATGATGCTATCGCTGCTGCCGTGCGCGAAAATATGCCCGCACTGGGTATAAGTGATGCCGCAAATTTGTTTGGTGCCATAAAGTTTTATTCCGCTGCGCGTAAAGCCGGTGTGCAGCCAATTATTGGTTGTGATTGCGTGGTCGAAAAAAAAGCAGCAGACATACCTAAAAATAAATCGAGCCAAGACGATACGTCGCGCTTGCTATTAGTGTGTGCCAATAAAGCCGGCTTTTTAAACTTATCGCGCTTACTCACGCGTGCGTACACAGAAAACTTATGGCGGGGCAAGCCGCAGATTAAGCGCGAATGGCTAACAGGTGAAACGACTAATGGCCTAATTGCCTTATCTGGCGCGCATCTTGGCGATATTGGTCAAGCCATTGAGCGTGATGAAATTGATGCAGCGCTCGCTATTGCCAAGCAATGGGCAGTGGATTTTCCTGATGCGTTCTATATTGAGTTGCAACGCATTGAAGGCAATAAACAAGAAAGTTATATCAACGCTGCCTGCCACGTTGCGGGGCAACTAAATTTGCCTGTGGTTGCTACGCACCCGATTCAATTTATGGCACCAGAAGACTTCACCGCCCACGAAGCGCGTGTGTGTATTGCGCGAGGCGAAGTGCTGGGTGACCCGCGCCGCAGCAAAGACTTTGCCGCAACACAATATTTCTATTCAACAGCGCAAATGCAGGCCCTGTTTGCTGATATTCCAACAGCCCTCACAAATAGCGTTGAAATCGCCAAGCGTTGCAGCTTTAAAGAAATTTTAAGCAAGCCGCAATTGCCGGTGTTTCCTACGCCAAATGGCGAAACAGCAGACGATTTTTTGTTGAGCCAATCAAAAAAGGGGCTTGAAGCAAGGCTGGCGGTATTGTTCCCTGATGTGGCAAAGCGCGATGCGGTGCGACCGGAGTATTTGGTGCGCTTAGAATTTGAAGCCAGCACCATTTCACGCATGGGCTTTCCTGGTTATTTTTTGATCGTAGCTGATTTTATCGGCTGGGCAAAAAAGAACGGTGTGCCGGTAGGGCCTGGTCGTGGATCGGGTGCGGGATCGCTCGTGGCGTATAGCTTAGGCATTACCGATTTAGATCCGCTGCATTATGGTTTGTTGTTCGAGCGCTTTTTAAATCCGCAACGGGTTTCCATGCCCGACTTCGATATCGACTTCTGCCAGGAAGGCCGCGAGCGGGTGATTGAATACGTCAAGCAGCGCTATGGCGCGCGCTCGGTTTCCCAAATATCCACCTTCGGCACTATGGCCGCGAAGGCCGTAATACGCGACGTTGGACGGGTTTTGGGCATGGGTTATAACTATGTTGATAGCATCGCCAAACTCATCCCTAATCAACTTGGTATTACGTTGCCCGAAGCCATTAAAGCCGAGCCGCAGTTTAATGAACGCCGCGATGCTGAAGAAGAAGTGGCGCAGCTTTTAACGCTCGCGCTAAAGCTGGAAGGCATTGTGCGCAACGTTGGTACGCATGCTGGTGGCGTGTTGATCGCACCTGGACCGCTTACCGATTTCACCCCACTTTATGTCGCTGAAAAAACCGACGGCGTGGTAAGTCAGTTTGATAAAGACGACGTTGAAGCAGCAGGCTTGGTGAAGTTTGACTTGCTGGGTTTAACGACGCTAACTATTTTAGAAGAGAGCAATGCGCTCATCCGCAGGCGTAGTTACGACACCTCAAAAACTGATTTTGATATTGCCAACGTAGCGCTTAACGATGCCAAATCATACGAAATTTTCACCAAAGGCAACACCGTCGCCATCTTTCAGTTTGAATCGAAAGGCATGCGGGATTTGATCGTAAAAGCCAAGCCTACAAGTGTTGATGATTTAACTGCGCTCAACGCCCTGTATCGCCCCGGACCGATGGATCTGATCCCCGACTACATCAAACGCAAGACGGGTGTGGAGCCCATAAAATATCCCGATCCGCGTATTGAACCGATACTTTCGCCCACCTGTGGCATCATGGTCTATCAAGAGCAGGTGATGCAAATAGCGCAGGTAATCGGCGGCTATTCGCTCGGCGATGCTGACTTGTTGCGCCGCGCGATGGGTAAAAAGAAGAAGGAAGAAATGGAGCAGCAGCGCAGCATATTTGTTGCGGGTGCGACTAAGAACCAAGTGGCGGTGAAAGTTGCCACCGAGCTTTTTGACTTCATGGAAAAATTTGCAGGTTACGGCTTTAATAAATCGCACTCCGCTGCCTATTCGGTTTTGGCCTATCAAACAGCCTACTTAAAAACCTACTTTCCATCCGAATTTATGGCGGCAAATATGTCGTGTGTGATGGACTACACCGATAAAGTTATGCCCTTGGTAGATGACTGCAAAGCCAATGGAGTCAAGGTTTTAGCACCTGATATCAACACTGGAACCGTGCGTTTTGAACCCACTAACGCCACCACTATCCGCTATGGTTTAGGGGCAGTAAAAGGCACAGGTCGAATGGCGATCGAAAATATCGAAATCGCGCGTAAAAAAGACGGGCCGTTTATAAACCTGCTTGATTTTGTAAAGCGCATCGACCGGCACACTGTTAATCGCCGTGCCATGGAAGCGCTGATTCGCAGCGGCGCGTTTGATAGTATCGAGCTAAATCGTGCAGCCTTGTTGGCCACGCTGCCGGATGCCGTCGCTGTGGCCGAAATGGTTGAGCGCAACGCCCAGCAAGCGAGTTTGTTTGATGAATCTACAGCTGAAGCGGGTGGCGAATGTGAGCTTGCCAAAGTGCCAATGTGGAGCGAGCGTGAGCGGCTAAATAATGAAAAACAAGCGTTAGGTTTTTATTTATCCGGCCATCCATTCAATGCCTATGCGCGCGAGGTGCGTCAGTTTGTCCGCACCCCGCTAGATGAGCTAGCACCAAGCCCAAACTTTGTGTTGTTGGCAGGTATTTTGTACGAGCAACGTGTGCGCAACGGCAAGCGCGGCAAGATGTGCGTGCTGTCTCTTGACGATGGTAGCGCCAGAGTTGAAGTGGTGGCCTACAGCGAAGTCTTCGACGCCAAGCGGGCACTCGTGCGCGACGACAGCCTGCTAATTATTCGCGGCAAAGTGAGCTTTGATGAATTTTCAGGCGGCAATCGCGTGATCGCGGATGACATCATGGACCTAGAAGAATTCCGCAAAAAATTCGCTCGCAAAGTTGAGCTAAACGTAAGCGAAGGCGCGCGCGCAAACCAGATTAAGTGCGCTCTAGCGCCCCATCTAGCCCCTAATCTGCCCAATAGCTCCTCCGTGCTAATTCACTACCGCAATGCCCTAGCCACGGCTGAAATCGCGCTACCCGAAAAATATAATGTGCGGGTATCCGATGCGCTAGTTGAAACCCTAAACACCATGCTAACACCCACCAATGTGCATGTGCAATACGATGCAGCAGCATCTGCTGTACCACCCGCACCGAGGCAATATAGTAAGGAAGGTAGACGGGGTTCGGAGCCGGTGGGTGGGCGGTATGAGGAGTAGGTGGCGCAAACCTGTAGGGCGCAATCAGCGCAGCGCCAGTTGCGCCGAGTCGTAAAAGTAGTGATGTTGCCGTCATTTATCCACTGATGGTGGGCGCGCTACGCTTTGCACCACCCTACAAAAAGTGGGTTTTCACGAGTTAAAAAGTCGCTAATAATGCCGTGAAGGCGCCCTATAATTGGACTTCTTCAGCCTTCTCGTTACGTCAAATCAAACCGCATAATCGAGAACCCCGGGCGCACCTCTCCATGCTCCACTGCACCCAAACGCGTATAAAACCCCGGCCCATCGGTGCCAAAATAGAGTGTCGATAACTGCATCGCGCGCGCCTCCGCTAGCAGCGCTGCCACCAACTTCGAGCCAATGCCCTTACCGCGATAATCTGCGCGCACTACCATTGCCGCCAACCACGGCCTTAAGTGCACACGCTTAGCGTCATCGTTTTCTATAAGGTTTACAGTGCCGACAAGCTCGTCGTCAACGATTGCGATTAAGCAAAGTGGAATGATGCGAGCATCCACGGCAGTTTGCAGATGCGCCAATAAATCAGTTTCCGACATCCCGTCTTTGACAGCCACCCAAAATTCACGGTAAATCATTTGTGCAACAGTGCCGGCGAGATGGGGATGGCTGAATAAATGCGTTATGGTAATTTGCATAACATTCGCTCGAGTTTGTAGGCTGGAGACGCCCGAAAATAAGGCACTTCCAGCCCGTTATTTAAGCCGTCTGTGCATCCAAGCGCGGGTGAATCACCATCCGCCACAGCGGCGGTACTAACGCTAAAATCAACATTGCGCCGTAGCCGCCGGGCAATTGCGGTGCGCCGTCGTGGTGGCGTAAATCTTGGTAGCGACGGCCGGCGTTGGCGTGGTGATCGGAGTGGCGTTGTAATTGGAAAAGATAGGCGTTGGTGACGAAGTAGCTGGAGTTCCATGAATGCATGGGCGTTACTTTTTCATAGCGGCCGCTTGCTTCTAAGTTGCGGCTTAGGCCGTAGTGTTCGACGTAGTTAATAATTTCTAAATGCACGATAGCGATGAGTGATTGCGCTAGAAAAAACACCGCACCCATCGCGCCAAATTTCCAGCCAAAAAAGACGGTCAGGGCGACGCTTACTAGCGTCCACCAAATAAGCTCGTTGCGCCATGACAGCGCTTTAAATCCACGTCGCGCTAGCCGTGCAGCTTCTAGCTTGAAGCCACCGCGTACATTGTGATAGATGCTGTCGGGAACGAAGGCGTAAACATTCGCGCCGCGCGGGGCGCTGGAATGGTCGCTCGGGGTTGAAACCCAGGCGTGGTGGCCGTAGACGTGTTCGGTCTTAAAGCTGCCGTAGCACACGGTTGCTAGTACCAAGCCCCCTGCTGTTTGTTCAAGCGTGGTGGGCTTGTGTACTAGCTCATGCCCTGCGTTAATTGGCAAAACTCCGCTTACAGCACCGACTGATAATAGCCAGCCGATACTGCCCACGATATTGAGCGGTGCTTCGACAAAAAACTGTGCTGAAAAATAGAGCGTTACTAATTGAATCGGCAAAATTGACAACACCAATAATCGATAAAACCATGCGCTGAATGCTGTTGGTGAAGCCGATTCTGTTGGGCTTAAGTTAGTTTCATCGCGACCTACCAGATAGTCGATTGCCGTCAGCACCCCATAGATTAAAAACAACGGGAAAAATGCAAATAAATTATATTCACCCGTGGCTTTGGCTAAATAGGCGGCGTAAAACAGCGTAAGCGGTAAGCTCACGGGTAATAAAAAAGCGACCGCGCGAATGCGGACCATTGTGCGCGGGGTGGGTTTAAAGGCTTGGATCAACATAGTTTTGCCTCGCTGTTTAAAAATTACTTCTCATTTTTTGTCTTGGGTGTAAC
>JANNXI010000184.1:0-4864 GCA_031409495.1 Betaproteobacteria bacterium | reverse complement strand
GGATTTATCCAAATGCTGGAGCTAATGCTGCCGATTTGCGATGCCGTTGCCATCGCCCACCAGCGCTTAATTATTCACTGCGATATTAAGCCCGGCAATATCTTGGTAAGCCAAGCAGGACGGCCTGCGTTGCTTGATTTTGGTATCGCTAGTTTGGCGGGGGAAGCGCAGCTTGCAGTTTTAGCCGACGCGACCAACATTGCTCCTGAATTAGCTGAGCAGCCAGCGCACTTTACCCAAACCACAATGCGCGGCCAGCTATCAGTCGCCTACACCCCGCGCTATGCCAGCCCCGAGCAAAAAGCCAGCAAAGCCATTACCACCGCCACCGATATTTATAGCCTCGGCCGCGTACTTGAAGAGCTTTGCGCGCTTGACCCTGTGTATCGACGCGGCGCCGCCCATGGAAAAGCGCGCCTTCAGAGTGACGAGCTGCAAGCCATTGTCGATAGAGCCTGCGCAGATATTCCCGCCGCGCGCTACGGCAGCGCGCAGGCCTTGGCCGCCGATATTAAAAACCTCTTACACGGCGCAAAAGTAGATGCCGCCGCCATCGTACCTGGCTACAGCAGCCGTAAATGGATTAGCCAGCACTGGTTAAAAGCCGCTGCGGCCATGCTGTTTTTAGCGATGGTGGGCGGGTTTTCACTCAAAGTCATCGCTGAAAAAAACCGTGCGGAGCTGCAAGCGGTAAATGCCGAAACCGAACGCCGCAAAGCCGAAATAGAGCGCAAAAAAGCGGAAACCGAACGTCTCAAGGCCGAAGCTGAACGGGCCATCGCTGAGGCCGAACGGGCGAAAGCAGAAGCCCAACGGCTCACCGCAACGCAGGCTAGAAAAGTAGCTGAGGTGGCGCAACAACAAACCCAAATTGCTAAAAACGACGCCGATAAGCAACGTGATGTAGCTGAAGATTCCCGTAAACAGGCACTTTCAGCCAAAAACGTGGCGCTTATCGCGCAACGTAGTGCGCAGGAATCCGAACAACGCGCTGTGGAGGAGCGAAATTTGGTAATTCAAGCCAATAAATCAACTGAAACCGTAAACAACTTTTTAGTATCTATTTTTAGGGGTGTAGATCCTATTGGTGATGGCAATCGAAATGCGAGCGCACGTGATGTGGTGATACGGGCAGAAAAGCGGTTAAGCGAGCTAAAAGATGTGGAGCCAAAAATACAGGCTCAGCTGTTTCGGTCTCTCGGCAGTATTCATAATAGTTTTGGCGATGTCAAAGCAAGTTCTGCATATCTACAAAAAGCAGCCGCTGCCTATGCTACTTATGGTGAAAAATACAATGTCGAGCATGCCACAGTGCTCGCTTCTGCATCTGTTGATATTAGTTCTGAAGACACTGTGAAATCAACAGAGCTAGCACATCAAGCTGTGGCAGTCGCAAAAAAAGTAAAAATCGAGCAGCCCAAGGTTTACGCGCGGGCTCTGAATGCGTTGTTTGCAAGTTTAAACGCCGCCAGTCGCCCTCTGGAGGCAAAAAATGCAGCCGACGAGCTGGAGAGCTTTTATCGCAGCTTTAACAAGGATCCTTGGGCTGACGAAGGTTATATCTCATTCCGATTTAACGTCGGGTTTAACCAGTATAACCGCAATGATTTTGCGAGTGCCGAAGCTACTTTTGCAGCAGTTCTTGACAAACGCTTAAAGCAAACGCCGCGCGTCGAAGGTGCGCTCCTTAACGCATATACAAATTTGGCCAATAGCTTGGCTAAACAAGGTAAGAATGATGAGGCTGAGCGAATGTTTACGCAGGGAATTGCGAATGGAACGATCACCTTAGGTTACGACAGTCAAAGAATGGTGATTACACGCGGGTTCTACGCCGACTTCCTAAGAGCACTAAAACGCTTTGATGCGGCCGACACGCAATTGAAGCTTATCGAAGGCGCAATCCTAAAACTTAAACTAGGCGGCAACTTGCAGGCAGGAAATATAGTGAGTCAAGCTCTGCTAGCCGAAGAACGCGGCCGCCACATTGAGGCCATTGGTCTTCACGAACGCGCGGCTAAAATCTATATTGAAACTAGGGGTGAGTTTAATGGGTTCACGGCTCGACGTTATGAGCGAATCGCCCGTGTGTACGTAGAAATCAAGCAATATGCCGATGCACGACGCTATGCTGAGCGTGCTATTGCAATGCGGAAAAAAATCCATGCCGAAACCGACGATTTGATGTTGGCTGCCAACCGCACCTTGGCCTTTGTGGAGGCCGCAGACGGTAAACTAAGTCTTGCCATTACCGTTTTAGAGCGCATCATGGCGCTAGACGTGAATGCGTCCCTCGTCCCTGCAGACAGTAAATTCGCCACTAGGCGCGATGCGGCGCTGGCATGGCAATCCGTGGTGGCGACGCTAAATGCCGTCGGAGATGTACCCGCACGTGATGCCGCGCGCGCGAAGGCCATCAGCTACGCCGAAGCCGCGCGTGATGTTGCAGAAAAATCCGACGGCGTAAACAGCGCAAATTACCAAGCTGCCAACGCGTTGCTGTCGAGTTTGCGTGCCCCCGCACGCGATGTGAGTAAGTAGATTTAGCACCTGTTTAGTACCTGAAGACGCCCGACGACCCGAAGGGTGCCCTTTGCGGGGAAAAGGGCATCTTCAGGGACTTAATCTAGGGTCAACACCGTAAAAGTATTTTTAAACCGTGACAGGAATCGGCGTTTTTTCTCGTTTAGCAGGGTAGGAATAGTATTTGTAAGTAAACATCGGCACTTAACCTTCATAAATGACGCAAAATGACCCTCTCCATTCATCAGCTATTTGACCAAGTTGTCGATCTGCCTGCAGGCCAGCAGCGCGATGCGTTGGAAAAGCTAACGCAAGATCAGTTGGCCATCGTCCAAGTGCTACGCATGTGCGGCCATGCGCACACCGACGCAACCGTAATCTCGTCGGTTATTTCCACCGGCGCTAATAATTTAGCCGAATCATTGAGCAATGAGCTAAAAGCGGGCGACACGCTTGATACTTGGAAACTGATTGAAAAAATTGGCCAAGGCGGCATGGGCTCGGTGTTTTTAGCTGAACGGGCGGACGGGCATTTTCAGCAAACCGTGGCCATAAAAGTCATGCACGGTTTACCCACACCGAGTGCCACCGCACGTCTATCGCAAGAACGGCAAATATTGGCAGGCTTCACGCACCCCAATATTGCGCGGCTGTTTGACGGTGGTGCCACGCCCAACGGTCAGCCGTATTTGGTGCTGGAATACATCAAAGGCTTAGCCATTGATGCCTATTGTCAGTCGCAAAAATTAGGTTTTGTGCAAGTACTGGAGTTGATGCTGCCGATTTGCGACGCCGTCGCCATTGCCCACCAGCGTTTAATTATTCACTGCGATATTAAACCCGCCAATATCCTGGTAAGCCAAGCAGGACGGCCATCTCTGCTTGATTTTGGCATCGCAAATTTGGCTGGAGGGGCCGATTTACGCGGAACCACCCAGCTTAGTGAAGTGCGAGTTGAGGCCGCTAATGCGGCGCGTAACGATGCTAAAGAAACCGCTCACTTCACTCAAAACACCATGCGTGGCCCGGTTGCCGTGGCCTACACCCCGCGGTACGCCAGCCCTGAACAAATAGCGGGCAAGCCGATCACCACCGCCACCGATATTTATAGTCTAGGTCGCGTGCTAGAAGAATTATGCGCAATTGATCCTGCATTTAGGCGCAACAACGCGCGCGGCAAAGCAGGCCTGCAATGCGAAGAGCTACAAGCCATTATCGACAAAGCTTGCGCTGAAATTCCCGCCGCTCGCTACGGTAGCGCTGAAAATTTAGGCGCTGAGCTTAAAAACGTATTGCGTGGCGCAAAAGTAGCCGCCGCCGCTACGGTGCCCGGCTACCAAAGTCGTAAATGGATGAGCCAGCACTGGCTAAAAGCGGTTGCAGTGTTGGTGTCTTTAGTCGTAGTGAGCGGATTTACTTTAAAAGTAATCGCTGAAAAAAACCGCGCTGAGTTGCAAGCGGTGAACGCCGAAACCGAACGCCGCAAAGCTGAAATAGAGCGCAAAAAAGCCGAGCTTGAGCGTGCAAAAGCGGAAACGGAACGCGCCGCCGCTGAAGCCGAACGTGCCAAAGCCGAAGCGCAGCGCTTAACTGCAACCCAAGCCAGAAAAGTGGCGGAATTGGCTCAGCGGGAAACGCAGGTGGCAAAGGGCGTTGCGCTACAACAGCGCGATATCGCCAATGGCGCCCGTAATGTGGCTGAAGATGCGCGTAAACAGGCCGTTTCCGCCCAACAAATAGCGCAGCAAGAACGTGACCGTGTAGTGCTGGCCAACAAATCCGCCGAAACGATTAACAATTTTCTGATCTCGATCTTTGAAGGGGTGAATCCATCAGCAGGCGGCAATCGCAATGCCAGCGCACGCGATATTATTGCCGCCGCTGAAAAGAAGTTAGGCGCGGTAGAAGGCGCGTTACCAGAAGCGCAGGGAGAATTGTTTAAGTCGCTTGCGTTTATCTATGAAAACTTGGGCGATAAAAAAATCAGCGCCGCCTACAGCCTGCGTGCGGCCGACGCGTTTGGCCTCGCCGGTAAGGAGTTTGTTCGCAAGCGTGTCTATTCACTGACTCTCGCTTCAGGCAACTTGAGTCGAATTGAGCCTGAAAAAGCAGCAGCATTAGCGCAACAAGCGGTGGATTTTGCGCGGCTCCACAAAAATACCGAACCTCGCGCCTACGCCGCTTCCCTCAACGCCTTGGTATTGGGTTTTCATGCAGCAGAACGCTATGCCGACGCGAAATCGGTCATCGAGGAAATGCGCGCTATATACAAAACCATGGAAGGCGATCCTTGGGCAATCAATGGCTACCCGGTATTTCACTACAATACGGCGAAAAATTT